>CAYQPZ010000023.1:0-15151 GCA_964419505.1 uncultured Candidatus Nitrosopelagicus sp.
TCAGTTGCTCAATTTTTGAAGGTCTAATACTAACTAATGCAACTTCTAAACCACTAAAATATCCAGACAGACCTATCAGTGCAACTAAAGCAGCAATCTCATACTCTAATTGCAATTTTTAATTCCTCTTTGGCCCAAATTTTTGAAACAGCAATATTGCTTCATTTATTGTAGAATACACCGCATTTTTTTACTTGATGAATGTACATCAGTGGTTCTTTTAAGGATTAAGATTTGAAAAAACTAAGTTTTGGCAGGTTACGCATGAATTTATGATTTAGGAGGTATTGCAAATTTATTATTTGGATCATTATGATATTCTATTGGTAACATTGGTTCTTTTTGCCTTCCAGTAAGTATTCCAACAATTTTATCATCGTTCTTTATGATTTCACTATCAAGTAATTTTTTAATTCCAGCAACAGTTGCGCCAGAAGCCATTTCACAATCAAAACCGTTTAATCCAACTGCCGACATACCATCAAGCATTTCTTTATCAGAGACTTGAATTACAACTCCATCAGAAAATTCTAGTGCTCGTAATCCTTTTGTCATGTTTACAGGTTTTCCAATTTGTATTGCCGTGGCTTTTGTTTTAGGCTTCAATTTCTCATCTTCACTCATACGTTTATAGTATTTTTCAACTAGTTCTAAATTTGGCACACCATTATTCCAACGTAATTCTTCACCCTCAAATTTTCCATTATACAGTTGATATAATGTATTTGCACCTTCTGCATTAATAACTGCAATTCTTGGAATTTTTTTTATCCATCCCCACTTATACAACTCCATTAAACTTTTTCCACAACTAGATGTATTACCTAACGCACCGCCTGGATAAACAATCCAATCTGGTACGTCCCAATTTAGAAATTCTAATGCTCTAAATGGAATTGTTTTTTGCCCCTCAATTCTAAATGGGTTAACAGAATTAACAGTGTAACTACCTGCATGCTTTGCAGCCTCTAATGATTTTGTAAATGCATCATCAAAATTCCCACCAACCTTAATCATCTGTGTCCCAAATTGATATGCTTGACTGAGCTTTCCCGGGGCAATCTGACCATCTGGTATGTATACGTCACATTCCATATTTTCATTTGCTGCAAACATCCCTGCAGACGCTGATGTGTTTCCTGTTGATGCACAAATTATTTTTGTCGCACCCATTAATTTTGCATGGGTCACTGCGGAAGACATACCATTGTCCTTAAATGAACCACTGGGATTATATCCTTCTGGCTGCAGCATTAAATTTTCGTTGTTAATATTTATAAAATTTGCAACTTTTGACATATGATATGGTTTTGATTGTCTTCCCTCTGCACCGTCTAACGAAACTAGGAATTTTGAGCATTGCCCAATATCATCTGTGTCAATTTCACAAAAATTTAGTAACTCCCTAAATCTCCACACACCACTCTCATTATAGATACTACCTTGTGGATTACGTCTTTCGTAGAACGTATCTTTGAGTTTTGGTGATGGTGTTTCAGTATAACTAACATCCAAAAGAAAATGACATTTATCACATCTAATCTGAAATGATTTAATTGGGAATTCCTTGCCACACTTAGGATTAATGCATATCAAACTTGCAGACTGATTCATACATCTTGGAAAAGTTTTTACTAATTTAAAGGGAATTGGTCATACAAAGCATATAATTTTCAAATTTTAACCAAAGATTTACAACTAAATTCATCTGATAATGTTCGTGATCAAAAATAATAATGAATATTTGAGTGATATTCTAAAAAAGATCCTTAATTCACATTCCATAATTGAAAATTTGTCAGATCAACCTAATGATCTCGAATTATTAGAAATTGAATTGAAAAAAATAAATGGGTTTCTTTTGGTATTAGGAAAAAAAGTGACTCTGTTAACCAATTTATCTGTCGCAAAGAAACTGGAAAAGAAAATTAATTTATATTTTCAAAACTATGATTTTTCTCGTGAAATTATTTTATTAATAGATACATATTCCAATGACAATCTTCGAGTAAGAAACATTCAAAATTCAGTAATTAACTCATTAAATGATGGTAAACTAATACATATTATTTATGAGGTTTATCAGGAACTCAGATAATTATTTTGCCTTTAATTGTTTACGTGATATTTTAGAGTCCTTGCCTTTTATTTGTTTTTCAACCTCAGATTTTTTGTCATCTACGGCTTTGAAAACTTCTTGAATTAATCCATCAAGATTACCATCAGATATTTCTGGTGTGACAGCCGCTGCAATTTGATTAATTGTGGATGAAATTTCTGAACTAACCTGCTCAAAACTTTCTGGATCTTCAGCAGCCGTTGCATACAGTGACTTTAGATTGTCAACTTGATTTATCACCTGATCTGTTAATGTCAAATTAAATTTAGAGCCATTAATTTCTATATCTTTGGTAATCATAACCATATTTTAAAAAAATGTGTTTTATACTTTCCTAAGAAAATTTTTCATCTAAAACTCAATAAGATCGAGTGCTGATGCATCACTTATCAGTCTCGTATGCCTCGAATTGACTACATAGCCATTTTTGATGTCTTTTGTAGGTATCCAACGATTAGTTGACGTATAGTGTCTTTTTTCAATTAATTCATTTTCAACAGATTCTATATCTAATTCACCTTCTTCAATTTCCTGTGTTTCAAGATGTTTTATGGTGATCAGGATTTTGTTTACTTTTACTCTATCTCCTAGTTTCCATTGTGATGGGGCAGTTTCATCAGATAATTCTAAAACTTTGATTTTCATCTCTTTTTTGCCTAATACATCACGACTGATTAGCATACGTTCATCAATAAAATCTGAAAAACTCATGATTTTTTCTCTAATTTGTCATTAATAAACAAAGATGGTGAATTTTGAATATGGTGCTAATTATTTTCAAGAACTAAATTTTTGGTGTCTAGATTTGAATGGCATTTCATAATCTTTTAGATTCAATTTTTTCTTTTCACCATAGACTAATGCATATGTTGTTCCATCATATTTACATACTATATCTAATGGATGTTTTTTTTCATTCCAAACTTTGTAAAATTCCCGTAATTCTCTTTTTTCATATGTCCCTATCCCAGTTCTCTTTTTTGATAGAAATTTGAATGCAAGGATTACTTTTCGTGTTTTATATATTGTAAAATTATTGGTCCAATTTTGACAGCGTATAATCTGATCAAATGGAACAGTTAATGTTGTACCTGTTCCAGATTTTGCTTCAATTGTAAATATCATACTATCTTCATTATTCACACATAGAACATCTGGTAACGCCACGCTGGGAGAACCCAGTCTAAACGCTTTCCAATCATCCATGTTGTTGAATCGTTTAACTAGTGTATCTTCCCAATTATACCCTCTTTGTCTTCTAGTTTGTGCAATTTTTTTAAAATTAAGCGGTTTTGTTTTGACTTCAATTAAACTTGATTTCATAAGAATTATTTAATTTTATGGAATATAGTAATGCAGGTTATTCTGTAATGACCTATTACTAATTGTTTTCAACAATAAATGAATAGTGAGGTTTGATATGAAATGATACTGTCATTCTAACAGATTGACCAACATTTGGTTTAGAAGAACATGAAATCTCTCCAAGAATTCTGATTCCATCATCAACTTCAATTAATCCAAAATAAGCGGAATCTTTTTTTGAAAATTCAACAATCGTTCCTACATTCCTAGATTTTCGCCAATCTGTTTTTTCATGACAAATATGACAAATTTCTTTTGGTGGCCATAATGTGTTATTGCATTTTTTACAATAGCATATTTGAAAAACTCCTTTTTCTAACTGTTTTTCGAAAAATGTCAACTTTCTAATACCATGACTGAGCTTGATGTTCCTGCTGCAGACATATTATGAATTAGACCTGTTTCTGCATTTGGAATCTGACGTCTCTCCGATTTTCCTTGTAGTTGATTTGTTATTTCTATTGTTTGTGATATTCCTGTTGCGCCTAATGGATGCCCTGCTCCAATTAGTCCCCCACGTGGATTTATCATTCTGTTCTCTGTGTTGAATAAATTTCTAACAAATTCTCCACTCTTCTCATTGGAGACAATTCCCAATTCTGATATCGCCATTAATTCACAAATGGAAAAAGCATCATGCACTTCTGCCACATCTACTTGTTTTGGTTCAATATTTGCCATTTCATATGCTGAGTTTGCAGCAATTCGTGTACTTTTAATTTCGTCAAGAATGTTTTTTGTAAAACTTGCAGATATAGTTTTTTGCCCAATGCCAGTAATCCAAACTAGTTGCTCTGAAATTTTTTTAGCTTTATCTTCTGATGCTAATAATATTGATGAACTACCTGAACATGAGCGTGAGCAATCCAAAATTCTAAGATCATCCGTAATCTGTTTGGAATTCATTACTTCCGATATTGTCTTTGGTTCGTTACTATATGCTAGAGGATTATCAATTGCATGTTTATGGTTTTTTGCGGAAACAATTGCTAATTCTTCTTCAGTAGTGTGGAATTTTCTTTTATGTGATTTAGTAAGCATTGATGCCCAATAGATTGGATGTTCAAGGCTTCCTCTTGATTTGTCCCATTTTAAAACTTGACCAGGATTAGTTGCTGATTCAACTCCTGAAATTAATATTACATCAGATAGACCTGATGTAATATATGAATATGCAGAAATTATTGCACTTGTTCCAGAACTACAAAGGTGCTCTATTGAATGAGATACTTTAGGCTGAATGCCCATCAACTCGGATAAAATGGCTCCCATGTATTTTGAATTATCATTTGTAGAAACTAACACACCATCAATATCATTTGAATCACAGTTCTTTGTTGACTGAATACACTTGTTGGCAGATTCAAAAAGTAATTTTTCAATATCTCCATCTTCTTTTGAGAATTTTGTTTGACCAGTTCCAACTATGGCTACTTTATTCATTTAATTCTCCAGAAAATGTATTTGTTAACAATTCAAATGATTTTGTGACATCTCCAATTGGATTAAACTGAATGATTGGTATATCTATTCCAACATCACGAAAAATATTTAATTTTTTTATTGCGATATCTGGCGTACCGGCAATACATAGATCATCCAACATTTTATCTGGAACGAGTGTTTCTAAATTTTCTAATCCATTTTTTGTATATTCGTTGTATATGATTTGTGTCTCTTCGGAATATCCGTTTGAATGTAAAAATTCACGATAAACAGTACCTACTGCAATGTAAAAACTAAGAGTTTTTTTTGCGCGATTAATCGCTTTTTCATAATCATGATCGATACAGGTAATTATTTGTAAACTAGTATCAATTTTTTTTCTTTTTTGCATATTTGTAATTGTTTTTTTCATTTCATCTTTTGGTCTTAAATAAAATATCACTCCGTCAGCAATATTCCATGTTAATTCAACCATTTTTTTATTAATTGCTGCAAGATAAATTGGAATCTCGTTCCTTAATGGTTTCACTAATAATGAAAAATCTTTTAGCGAAAAAATCTTACCAGAATAATTAATTTTTTCACCACTTAATGCTAATCGAATTATATCTACATACTCCTTCATTCTTTGTACAGGCGATTCAAAAGATTGACCATGAAAATCTTCAATGATTGGCATACTACTTGTTCCCAATCCTAGTATTAATCGACCTTTTGATATTGTATCTATAGTTGCAGCTCCCATCGCAATTAAGCTTGGGCTTCTAGAATAGATGTTAATTATAGATGATCCAATTTTTGAAAATTTGTTTTGTTTTGATACAATTCCTAACATAGAAAAGTTTTCCATTCCCCATGTCTCAGGAATCCACATAACTTCCGGTTTAATTTCATTTAATTTTTGAGAACACTCTAAAACTTGTTCGATTGAAAGCAGTGAACCTAAACTATATGATAATCTCATTTTTCTCAATATTTGAAGTACTTAGCATGCTTTTTTGAGTTTATTTCCTCAGTACATAATTCAATGTCTTTAAACGAATCAATAGAATGCCATACAACATTTTTGAACTTTACAGTGTGTAAAGATTTCATTTTTACAAGTTTTGGAAATATCTCTGCTTCTAAACTTCCTTTATTTGGCAATATTCTGATAATATCACTATTCAAGTGGTACAGGCCTGGATTCATCCAAACGTTTTCGACGTCAGTTTTTTCATTAAATTTTAAAATTTTGTCATTTTTTATCTTCATTGTCCCAAATTTTGTTTTTAATTCATTTGCTGCGATGGTATTTGGTTTTTTTAGAATTTTTTTTAGATCAATATTTGTCACAACATCTCCATTTATTACTATAAATGATTTATCGGTAATGTTTTTTATTGCTTTTTTGATTGCGCCGCCAGTTCCTAACGGTGTTTTTTCTATCGAATATTCAATTTTACAACCAAAATTTTTATTTTTTTTAACATACATTTCAATTTGTTTTGTTTTATATCCAGTACATATGGTAATATCTGTCATTTCAAATTTTTTTAGGTATTTTATACTACGTGCTATTAGTGGTATATTATTAATTGGGATTAATGATTTTGGGATTTTATCAGTTAGTGGGCGTAATCTGGTACCTCTACCGCCAGCTAAAATTAATGCCTTCATAACCAATTTAATTTATTTATGTTTTTTAACTTATGTTATTTCTGACTAAAACATCTCAAATGTTGCAATACCAAAAAAATATCCTACCATAACCATAGTTATACTCCATCCACATGAGCCTAAAATTGTATACACTAAAAATTTCCTCATTCTCATTTTTAATAGACCTGCTGGCACTGAAATCATTTCTCTGAATACCGGTATCATTCTACCAAATAATACTGCTTTATCACCATATTTCTGAAACCATTTTTCAACCCGTTCTAATTTTTGTTCTGAGACTTTTACACGTTTTAGATATCTAAGAAGTGCAGATCTTCCAAGTTTTAATGCGATTAGATAAATCACCGTAGAACCTATTGATGCACCGAGACCACCAACTATTCCCAAAGCAATAACTTCCAGAATTCCCAGATTATTTTGAGATGCAATGTATCCTGCAGTAGGAAAAACAGCCATTGTAGGAATAGGTGGAATGATTGTCTCTAATAACGCAGCAAAAAATACACCCAAATAAAGATATTCTGAAAGCAGTTCAAAAATCCATTGAATTAATGCTTGTAATTCACTCATCTTTGTTTTTCTCTGTTATGTAATAATGTAATTCTGTGTAACATTCTGTACACCATTCTTGAAAATCTGTATGTTCACAGTCATAACTATTACTAACTTCTTCTCCACATTTACTACAAGTAGTCATTAATTGTATCTAATCTGATTATTTTTTAATCTTAATAATGCCTAGTGCTAGTACTACCACACCAATTCCATATAACATTACATCCATTCCAGAACCAGCAGATTCCGCTTCCAGTGCTTTTTGCGCTGCAAAATGTCCAATAGCCGCACCGCCCATTAAAAATAGAATTCCACATGCAAAAAATAATCCAGCTAAACCCTTTGATGGTTTCTTGATTGATATTCCAAATGCAATGAAAGGTAAAATAACTGCTGGCAATCCTAATACAACTCCTCTGGTTTTTTCATCCATAGGTAAGAATCCAGATTCACCTTGACCAACCATTGCATCAGCGCCATAAATTACAAGACAAATAATTGCAATTCCTGTTAATACCATTGATATGCCTAATGTCATATTTGAAATGCATTATCAAGTATTAATAAACGATTTTATAAAATTCGGAATTACCCACTAGATTTTTTTGGCTTAATCAATAAATCGTCTTTTAAAATTTTAACTTGCTCTAATAATTTTTCTATTCCCAACTCATCCTTGTCTACAATATTAATATGCCCGATTTTTCTTTGTGGTTTTGATTCTGATTTACCATACATCTTAAGAAATGCGTTGTTCTGGTTAATAGTTGGAGTGTTGTATTCGCCATGAAAATTATGTGGCCCTAGTATATTATACATAATTGTTGGATGTGTTAGTTTGGTATCACCTAATTTCATTCCTAAAATTGCCCGTAAATGCTGTTCAAATTGTGATATTTTACTAGATTGTAATGTATGATGACCTGAATTATGAACTCTTGGTGCTATTTCGTTGATTAAAACTTCTTTATTCTTTGTCACAAACATTTCAATACCAAAAACACCTGCACCATGTAACACTTCCATAGTTTTGTGTGCAATTTTTTCAGCTTTGTTAGAAATATCAATATTTATTCTTGCAGGAGCTATAGTCATTTTCAATATATTATCTTCATGAATATTTTCGACTACAGGAAACGTTTGAATCTCACCTACAGTGCTCCTTGCAGCAATAACCGAAACTTCCATTTCAAAATCAATGAATTGTTCTACCATCAATGATTTTCCGTCAAAAATTTGTAATGCGTCAGATACTTGCTCTACGGAATTAATTTTGTAATTACCTCTCCCGTCATATGCATCACGTCGTGTTTTTAATAAGACTGGTAACCCAAATTCATTAATTTTTGAATCTAACTCGGTTTTTGTTGATATTTCGCTAAATTTTGCTACCGGTATTTCATTATCATCAAGAAATTTTTTCTGTGTAAACTTATCCTGTATTATACTAAGAGTTTCTGGTGATGGATTAATTTCACATGTCGATTCTAAACTTTTTAAAACTGAACTGTTTCCTGATTCTATTTCATATGTGATTATATCACTTCTTTCAGCTAATTCTCTAATTGAGAATTCATCCTTAAAATCTGCTATAATCTGCTCAGCGCCTACTTTCGCAGCAGGACAATTTTTTGTTGGATCTAAGACAATTACTTTTGATATATCTAATGGCATATTTTTAGCCGCTTCAGTTAACATCATGCCCAATTGACCACCGCCTATTATTCCAAGTATTTTACTCATAATGCAGAATTGTTATTCAATTACAAATAGTTTCGGAAAAATTGAAAGTATTAAAAATACCAGTTCTATTCAAAGAATATGGCATCAAAAAAAATAGTTGGTATTATAATGGGTTCTAGTTCTGATAGCAGAATTATGCACGATGCTGCAAAAATACTAGATCAGTTCAAGGTTCCTCATGAAGATCAAATTATTTCTGCACATAGAACGCCGTCTAGATTAGATACTTATGCTAAACATGCTGAGATATCTGGATTCAAAGTTATTATTGCAGGAGCTGGCGGTGCAGCACATTTACCAGGAATGATTGCGTCACACACAGTTATACCTGTAATCGGCGTCCCAATACTAGTTTACAATGATAAACAACTGAAAAAATCCGATAGTACAAAATTCTCTGCGTTTGGCGGATTAGATTCATTACTTTCCATATCAGAAATGCCTACTGGTTCACCAGTTGTGACAGTGGGAATCAATAAGGCAGCTAACGCCGCTATATATGCACTAAAAATTCTAGCAAATGAAAACCCAACAATCAAACGTAAATTAAAAAATCATAAATTTGAACAGCATTCAAGTGTAATCAAAGAATCTGATGAATTAAAAAAACTTGGACTGTCAAAATTTGTGAAAAAAAAATTCAAATGATTAAGTTAGAAGTTTGAATTGTATATTTTTCTCAGTAAGATGTGTGGTTAGCCTGTCAGCATGTTCTTGATTTTCAGTCTCTAGGCTTAGCGTCACGCCTACGGTACCAGCGTTAACAATAGAGCTTAATCTATCATGTGTGACTTCTACTATGTTTACGCTTAATGATGAAATTTCATCGACGATCTCTTTGAGTGCTCCTGGCTTGTCTTTTAATGTAACAAGTATTCTAATCATCCTTCCCATATTTCCTAATCCTTTGGCAACAATTTGTCCTAGTAAGTACATGTCAATGTTTCCACCACATAGAATTGGTACTACATTTTTATCTGGTGCAGGTTTTTTACTCAAAAGATATGCTAGCCCAACTGCACCTGCTGGCTCTATCACAAATTTTGTTCTTTCCATGAGAAGAAACATTGTTTTGATGATATCAGAATCATCAACTGTGACAATTTCATCTATTCCTTTTCTAATTATATCAAATGTTAGTTTTCCAGGTGTTTTTACTGATATGCCATCAGCTATGGTTAATCCACCTTGTATTGTTTTTACTTCACCTGCTTCAATAGAGCTTTTCATTGCTGGAAACATGCTTGACTCAACACCAATTATCCGTACATGTGGTTTTTTTTCTTTTATTGCAGTGATTATCCCTGCAGCCAAACCTCCACCTCCAATTGGAACATATATCTCATCAACATTAGGTAGTTGCTCCAATATCTCTAATCCAATTACGCCTTGGCCCGAAATTATATGTGGATCATCAAATGCATGAATTATTGTAGCACCTGTTTCATGTGAAATTTTTTGTGCATGAGCCCATGATTCGTCGTATGTTAATCCTTCTAGAATTACATTTGCGCCATATCCACGAGTTGCAGAAATTTTTGCTGGTGAGGCATTTTTTGGCATTATGATTGTGCATGGAATATTCTCTAAAGATGATGCATATGCCACACCTTGTGAATGATTTCCCGCTGAGGCTGCTACAACACCCTGTTCTTTTTCATTATCAGTTAGCGATTTAATTTTATAATATGCACCACGGATTTTAAATGAACCAGTTTTTTGTTCAAATTCATTTTTCAGGTATACTTTTGAACCAGTTAACCTACTAAACGTTTCTGAAAATGTAAGAGACGTTTTTCGAATAACCGTACTCTGGGTTTTTTGTGCATTTTCAATATCACTATAGGCAACAGTCATAAGTTTGGTCAATTTTCTAATCAAAATTAAATGTATATGAATAATTCTACTACTAATTTTTCATAACTGATAAGATTTGATCTACAAGACTCTCAATTTTCTCTTGAAATTCATTAGTTATTACTTCCATATCGAATAAACCATGTTTTGAACCATCTTTTGAATATTCCAAGTCTATGTTACATAAGCATCCTTCTTCTCCATTAACCAATTTTTGTTCATCTATTAATATTCCAGTAGTTTGGAATGTTTCAAGTAATAAATCATCTAATTTCTGTAAGAGCTCTTTTTTTCTATTGTTAAATTCAAGAATCTCACTTCCCTGACTATTTTCTATTTTGTCTGATAATATTTTAGAAAGATTTTCATCGTTATAGAACATTTCAAATAGATTTTGTTCATTAATTTTGTCATATCCAAGTTCCTGAAGTTTTTGAAGAATTATTTCATTTCCAACTACAGAATAGTTGGAATCTGATTTACTTGTTTTATCAATTATTTCAGATAATTCTGTTTGAAAATCAAGAACTTTCTGCTCTGGTCTGTAATATAATAAAACATGAAATTGAAGAGAAATATGAAGTGATAAAATAAAATCACCCACAGATATTTCAAATTTTACAAAAATTCTTCTGATATCATCGTTATAGGAAAAAGAAATTCCTTGTGAGGTCCATTCGTTTAACGATATTATAAAATGATTGAAAAAATTTTCAACATTCTTAGGATCAAATGTATCTATCTCTTTTACAGTACTATCACCTAACATCACTTTAACATTCACACTTTTTGTTGTATCAATAATTTTTTTCAAAAATTCATCTTGAATAACACTATTTTTTTTATTCAATTTGAGAAAAAACTCATTTTGTGATTTTGAACCTATACGCATAAATCTTCTTTCATATACTTCCTTAAATTTTATGTAATTATGAATTCAATGGCAGAAAATATTGTCAAAATTAAAGAATCCTTTGTAAAAAACTATGCCAGAAAAAGTCATGTTCATGAAATGTTACCTATATGTAAAACTGATTTTCTGCCAATAGACACTAATCATTTATCTCTTCTTCATAACTTTTTAGAAAATAATCCAATTTACAGCAATTCGTTTGAAAGCGAATTTTGTGGTATAAGGTGTAAAGTTTTTGAAGGTGACTTGAGCCAATTTTGGCTTGATAGTATAAAACATGATACAAGTTATGCACCGTTCTATCCAACTTGGCTACTTTCTGCATATGTACTTGCACTAGATTCTAAAAGACTTGGATTTTCAGAGTTAGTCGATATTGGGTCTGGTGATGGTCGAATTGCATTTTGTGGAAAAATTGTTGGACTAGAATGTTATTCCATAGAAATTGATGAACAACTTACAAACTTACAAAATCAAATCAAACAAAATATTTCTAATGAATTCATTATTTTTAATCAAGACGCAACACAAATGAATTACGAAACACTTGGCTTTAAACGACCTATATTTTTTATTGGTGGTTTACCAGAGAATGGTGAAATTTTAGCAGAATCTATAATTAAAAATATTTTAGAATTACACAAACTAAAAAATAATTCGTGTTTTGTGTTAACTGGTACATTAGCAAAACGAAAATTTTCGATAAACCGTTCTAATTACGGATGGGAGATTACTACTAAAAAATTTAGTTTAGAAAATATACATACCGTATTCTTACCTACATATTGGACAATGGACCAACAGATTGAAACCCCATATATTTTCACAAAACACATCTAATTAGTATAAGCTTTTAACAACAAACTAAATCAAAAAACATGAAGTCAGATATGATTATTTGTGAATATTGTAAAAGTGAGATTTTAATATATTTTAGTTCAAAATATAACGGAAAAAGAGGAAAATGCAAAAGTTGTAATACAGATTTCCCATTAGAATGAGTGTGATGATATGAGTGAAGATGGCATAAAAGATGAAATTGACAAAAACTATGAAAAATTACTAGATGCTGCTAGAGGAATTGACGACGCATCAGATGAATCAAACGAGAACTCGGTAGAAGATAGTAACTCCGAAAAAATATCAGATGAGACTACTTCAGCATCAAATATGGTTGATATGATGTTAGGGAAACAAAATGAGAAAACAGTTGATTCGGATACTATGATTCAAGAAACACAAAAACGAATATGGAAATCACTTAAACAGGGAATTGAATATGATGCAACTGTTGACCGATCTGATGCATTTCTACGAAAGCATGTAAATGAAAAACTGCACATGGTGGTATTGTATGTTGATTTAGTTGGTTCTACTAATATAACGTTACGATTACCAACTGAGAAGATTGCCATAATTATTAGTTCATTTGCACAGGAAATGGCATTAGCAATAAAGCAATTCAATGGATATGTGTTAAAGTTTGTTGGCGATGCTGTTATTGGATATTTTATGCACAGTAGTGTGTTAATAGCTGCTGATAATGCAGTAAGCTGTGCTAAATCAATGATTAGAATAATGGATAAGGGGATAAATCCAATCTTGAATAATTATGATTATCCTGATCTTTTGGTACACATCGGTCTTGATTATGGTGATAATATGGTTGTACGATATGGATCTGATGTAGAAAAATCACATGTTGATATTTTAGGTCCAACAATGAATATTGCAGCTAAAATTCAAAGTATGGCAAAACCGCAACAAATCCTGATTGGGGAATATGTTTATAAAAAAATTCATCCATCGGTGCAAGAAGAATTCACAAAAGAAATCTGGAGCCAAACTGAATGGAAATATAATGATAAGAAGACAGGAAAACCATATATCGTTTATTCATTTAATGGCTAAACACTAAATCTGTCAGGACATTCTACATGTTCATAATGATGTTTTGTGAATTGTTCCTCAATAACATACATAACAATTTTATGTAATTCATTATCATGAATTCGTTTTTGACATTTCAAACATGTTTTTTTTTCCTGTCTAAACATTTCTTAACAAAATTTTATGATCGCTATAAGGATCTGCGATCAGAAGAATTTGATAAAGAATTGATAGAAGCTAACTAATTTAATCGTGAGACGTAATGTCAATCCTCAAATATAGTGTATTTTTGCTAAAAATATGGATGAAATTAATAATGAACAATCTAATTTTATGAGATACCCTCCAAATAGTAATCCTCCTAAAAGATTAACTAATTCCAAAACACTGAAAAAACAATTTGTGAATGAAGGAGCCAGTATGTTACCAAAATTACAAGATTTTAATCAGATGTTTAGACAACACGCAAATAGTATTTTGAACATGAATGAATCAGTTTTTCCACCAGGACATCCATTATTTAACCGCGAAAACTCAATTTCTGTATTAAAAGAAGCAAATGATAAACTTCTTAAAGAAAATCTTGAGCTAAGAAAGAAACTAGAGAGTAAAACATCTAAAAAAGAAACAAAATTTTAATTCACGAATCTGCCATATTTTTTAAAAATTTTATTCATAAAAATAAAATCGTCATTAGTTAAAGTGTTTTTAGTAGATTTTAATTTTTCTAATTCGTCTAGATTTTCCATGTATTATTCTTTTTTCAAAATATATTAATTCAACATTTATTACCAATATATGGAAAAAACCTCCGCCCAGAAATGAGAAAACTCACTCCTAATTTATAAAAAACATTGCAAACAGATCATCTCTATTTCAAAATCAATTAGATACGTTGGTATAATTAACGAATATGGAAAAACACTATCTGGTGCTATCAAATCTGAAATAAAACCACTATTTTCTAGATCCCAAATTCGCGATGAATTTTTTGCAGTTTCCAGTTTTATGAAATTACGAAGTAACACAATCACATCTGTTGGAAAATTAAATTATGTGTTAATTAATCATCAAAAAATAAATGCTCTTATTTTACAAAATAATAAAATTACATATTATGTTACATTTCCAGCAAATGTGATTCCATCAAATTTAATTATTACAAAAATTAAAAAAATTATTATGCGGGTGTAAATCCAACATAACCGGCAGTTTGTTGATCTTTCTCATTAGAAAAATCAGGTTCAAAAAGAGAAATTAAATAATCATCAGGATCTATTACGATAGCATTTTTTCCAGCTTCTTTTTGCTGAATGTCACGGTGGATTTTAACATTTTTTGATTTTAGTTCTTCAAGTGCTGAACCTATATCGCCTACAATAAGACCTACTAGTACACCATTATGTATTGATGTTCCAGAATGAGGTTCGTCATCTGCAGCAGGGTGAAGACTAAGAAATGATCCACCACTCTGACCTAGATCAACCCAATTATCTCTTTCATTCTTAATTGGCATTCCTAAAATTTCATGATAAAAATGAATTGATGTTTTCATATCTTTTACTGCTAAAATTACATTACTGACACGTTTTATGTTCATA
>CAYQPZ010000024.1:0-14644 GCA_964419505.1 uncultured Candidatus Nitrosopelagicus sp.
AAAAAAATTCATCACTGTAGCATATCCTTATCCAAACTCTCCACAACATATAGGGCACGGTAGAACTTACACATTAGCAGACGTTCATTCTCGCTATTATAGAATGAAAGGATTCAATGTCTTATTTCCAATGGGATTCCATTATACAGGTACCCCAATTCTTGGAATGTCAAAAAGAGTTCAGGCTAACGATGTGGAATTAATCGAAGCGTTCAAAACATTGTATAACGTTCCTGAAGAAAAGATTAAAGAATTTGTTGATCCTGTAAAAATTGCAGATTATTTTCATGAAGAGATCAAATCTGGAATGATTGAGATGGGTTACTCTATTGATTGGAGAAGAGAATTTACAACAATAATTCCTGCATATCAAAAATTTATTGAATGGCAATTTCGAAATCTAAAAGAAAAAAATCTAATTGTACAGGGAAATCATCCTGTAGGTTGGTGTCCAAATGATCAAAACCCTGTCTCACAACATGATACACTGGGTGATGTTGAACCAGATTTTACTGAATATATTGTGATAAAATTTAACATGGGAGATGAGATTATTCCTGTTGCAACACTTCGACCTGAAACATTATTTGGCGTGACAAATCTTTGGATAAATCCAGAAATTGTATATAAAAAAGTAAAGGTTGATGGAGAAATTTGGATAATCAGTGCAGAATGTGCATACAAACTAGAGTTTCTTAATAAAAAAATACAGATTATGGAAGATATACCAGGTTCAGAACTAATTGGAAACAAAGTCCATAGTCCTACAAATGAGGATGAATTTCTGATTCTTCCAGCATCTTTTGTCACAGCAACTACTGGTACAGGAATCGTAATGTCAGTTCCTGCACATGCACCATATGATTTTCAAGCATTAGAAGATATCAAAAATGGCAACCAAAAAAATATTGAAGTCTCTTTACGGGATGAGGCTGTAAAGATTAAACCAGTTTCAATTATCACTACAGAGGGATTTGGAGACATTCCATCCCTAGATGTCATAAAAAGAATGGGAATTACAAATCAAGATGATCCAAAATTGGAGGGTGCGACTAAAGAGATATACTCAAAAGAATTCTATGAAGGAAACTTAAATTCCAATACAGGTGAATTTGCTGGTAAGAAAATTACATTTGTCAAAGAAGAGATAAAAGAATGGATTTCTAAAACGGGAAAATCAGATATTATGCTTGAACTAACAAATGAATCAGTAAAATGCAGATGTGGAACAGAATGCGTTGTGAAGTTACTCAATAACCAGTGGTTTTTGGATTATGCAAACAAAGCATGGAAAGAAAAAGCACATGATTGTTTTGAGTCAATGAGCATACTACCAAATGACATTAGAACTGAATTTTTTAATGTACTTGATTGGCTTCGAGAAAGAGCATGTGCAAGACAACATGGATTGGGAACAAAGATTCCATGGGATAATGATTGGTTAGTTGAAAGTTTGGCAGATTCAGTAATCTACATGGCATTTTATACTATGGCAAAATTTGTTAATTCCGAAGAAATTTTAGCAGAAAATATGTCAGATGAATTTTTCAATTATATTTTCTTTGGCAACGGAGATTCTGAAATAGTTGCCAAAGGTGCAAAGATTACATTAGAAAAACTAGAAGAGATTAGAAATGAGTTTTTGTATTTTTATCCTGTAGATTCTAGGCATTCAGGTCGAGATTTAGTTCCAAACCACTTGACATTTTTTGTTCTAAACCACGTTGCAATATTCCCTAAAGAAAATTGGCCAAAAGAAATAGTTGTGAATGGTTCTGTGTTGATGGATGGAAAAAAGATGTCAAAATCAATGGGCAATATCATCCCACTACGTGATGCAGTCAGAAAATATGGTGCAGATCCAATTAGATTGTCAATACTAATCTCAGCTGAACTTTTGCAGGATGCTGATTTTAATGTAGAAATCATCTCAAGTATTAAAAATAAATTGGAATTTATGCATGAAGAGTGCATAAAACTCAACAATCCTGGAAAGATAGGAGTAGAGCCTGAAGATGTTTGGATACAAAGCAGATTAACAAAATTAATTTCTGAAGTGACTGATTCTATGGAAAAGATGCGTCTTCGTGAATCATTACATCATATTTTGTATGGATTTGACTCTGATCTTCAATGGTATATGAAAAGGGCAAATGCAAAAAATAGAGATGACATTTCAGGAGTTTTGTACAAGGTTCTTGCAACACGTGTTTCTATGCTTTCACCATTTGCACCTCACATAGCCGAAGAGATGTGGGAAAAATTAGGAAATTCAGAGATGGTTTCAAAATCATCATGGCCAAAAGAGGAAGAACAAACAGATGATAGTGCAATACAAAATGAGAGTCTGCTTAGTTCAGTAATGAATGATATTTCAAATATTATCAAAGTCACAAAGATCACACCTAAAAAAATTATAATCTATACAGCAGATAATTGGAAATCAAAAGCATATCATAAGATTCTAAATGGTGTTAATTCAGGAGAAACAAATGTTGGCATATTCATCAAGGAGTTAATTTCCCAAAAAGAGACAGAAGATGTCAAAAAAGATCCTGATTTTGTAAAAAAGACACTCAAAGATATTCTTTCAGAACCAACAGAACTAAGAAAATCAAAGATGAAAGCAGGAGAAACTGATGAGAGTGAAATTATTTCTAATGAGCTTTCATCACTAATAAAAACAGATTATGGAATAGAACTACAAGTATTTTCTGAGAACGATTCTGAAAAATATGATCCAAAAAATAAAGCGAGAATTGCGAGACCTTACAAACCCGCAATACTGATTGAATGAATATCTGGAATTGTATTTATTAGGTTAATAGACTAATTAGATCAAATGAAAATTGCCGTCATGGGAATGGGTGTTGCAGGAAGTTATCTTATGGCTAGACTAAAAAATTCTGAGCACGAAGTGGTTGGATATGAAAGAATGGTGGAAGAAAGACATGACTCAATTTGTGCATGGGGAACGATAAAAAAAGAATTAGATGAGTTTTGTAACAAAACAGGTAGAAATTTTGATGATTTCTTAATTCATAACGGGAAAGTAATGCATGTCAAAATGAATAATGATGTAAAATTTGATATCGCTCTGAAAGGACTTTGTACGTATAATAAGTTAGGATTGATTAAAGATTTCATAAAAGATTGTAATGTGATTTATGGTGAGGCTCCATCATTAGAAAATCTTGAAAAAGAATATGATATGATAGTAGATTGTACAGGATTTCATAGGGTTTATCTACCAAAAATGGAACAGGATTTCTTTTTACCAACATACGAGTATAAGGTTGAATATGAAAATGGAGTACCATTTGACGATTTTTACATAGAGCCATTTCCAGGCATGTCAGGATACTTTTGGTACTTTCCAATGGGAGGAAATTTTGCACATGTTGGTGCAGGTGATTATAATAAAAACCACGTTAAAGCAACTGATGCATTTCTAGAAAAACATGGAGGAAAAGTAGTTGCGACTAAAGGACGCCCAATTAGATTGGCAACTCCAGATAAATGTAAACCATATTATTCTGGAAAAGTGGTAGGTGTTGGAGAATCAATTGGAACAGTATATGCATTGTTAGGTGAAGGAATTATTCCATCCATGCAATGTGTTGATATTTTCTTAGAAAATATACATGACTTCAAAGCATATGAAAAAGCAGTTGAAAAGCACTACAAGGTTTATGCTAAAGTATTTAATTTTGTAAGAGCAAAAATTCATCATAATTTCAGTTTCTTTAAAGCACTACCAGACTTTTTATCAATATTTAGATATATGAAAAAGAACGAAGATAGATTTGGAATGCATATTAAAATTGCAGATTTAATGAAAGTTGCAAAAGCCTAATTCATACTTAAAGAGCCAAAACCATCTTTTAATGTAGTGCTAGATTTCATATTATAATCATAAATTGTACTAGAATACTCATCAAGTATTTCTTTCATAGAATCAAGTGATTCATCAAGATAAAATCCTGGGCAATCACCTGTAAATTGAAATGTCGCATGAACTCTTGCACGTCCTTTATCATTCTGTGCCCATGTTGAAAATGGATACAGATAACAGACTCCTGGACGGTCAGGATGAATTCCACATGCACCTTCTACATCTAAAAATCTACAAGTTATATGAGTGCCATCATCCGCTTCAGTCTCATCTTCTTTTCTTTTGAGATTAACGTTGGTCATAACTGATAATCCGCCGGAAGGAGTTGGCTCTTCATGTGTGGCAATCAACGTTTCATTTTTAATAAAATCAGAAATCTTTTGATATTTTAATCCAGTGCCAATCTGAATAAGATCATCTGATGTAAGAGGTAACCTACCTTGTCTATTGCAACAATTATGGCAATCTGGCCAATAGCATTTCCACAAAATGTATTTTTTTTCTTTTGTAAGATATGGAATATGAAAAACCACATCTTTAATTTTAACTGTAAAATCAGATACTTCAGAAGTTTTTCCTAATATAAAATCCTGAATTAAAGGGTCTATTTCCCAATCTTTTTTCAACAATTCGAGTGATTTCTGGATTTCTATGTTTGGCATCTATTAAATTATAACCTAATTTTTTAATATTATAATGTTGAGTGAAAAAGGAAAATATGCATCAGCAACAGAACATAGAAGATTTGTATGGAAAGAGATTATTTGGCCGTTGGTTTTACAAGTAAATGATGTTTCTTTTTCTCTAAAACAATATCAACAAAAACGAGATGAAATATGCAAGAAATTTAACATTTCAATTCTATCACTTTCAAGAGGATTGGCGTCGCTCTTACAAAAAGAACTATTACTAAAAGAAAATGAACTCTATTCTATACATTATAGATTAATTCCATATATGAGATTAAAGGCTGACTGTGATTATGGCACAGCTATACATGAAACAAAAATAAAGTGACACCAAATGATTATATTCTATTTTTTTGAATTTCTGTTTGAAGCCCGGTAGTGTAGCGGCAAGCATAGGGGCCCCTGGAGCCTTTGACCTCGGTTCGAGTCCGGGCCGGGCTATTTTTTAATTATCTAGAAGCCTGAGCCACTCTTTCTAATTCGTTCTTTTTCTTGATTGATGGTGCAAGAGGATCGTTATTTGATGCAAGAATTAAATGCTCTGCAATATACTCTTCAATTGGTTTTGGATTTGAAAATGTTGCCTCTTTTATTGCGTCTGCAATAAATCGTAAGGCTAAATCAACTCTTCGTAACGGTGCAACATCTACAGATACATGATAAACAGTTCCACCATAAACTATTCTGGTAGTATCCTCATTTGGAGCAGAATTTTCAACTGCTCTGACAAGAACCTCCACTGGGTTTTTACCAGTTTTTAGATGAATAATTTCAAAAGCAGTTTTTACAATGTTTAAGGAATGATGTTTTTTTCCGCCCTGTCTTCCTGTGTTTTTTGCATATTTTTTTCCAAAATGCATTAATTTGTTTGCCAACCTTTCGACAATATTCACTTGACCTTTGTTGTATCTTTTTAGTGCTGAACGACCAAAATCTAATGGTATAATAACTTGCTTAAGGGAAATTGCAGTTTTTAATCCCACGTCTTTAATCTCAATCTCTGTAGTATCCCATTTCCTAAATAACAGTAATTTTTGCTCTGACAATTCTATCTCCTTGGTTTTTCTTTCTTACCTAAAACTAATTCACGTAATGACGTATTATTAACTTTGAAAATTTTAAAACGAACTCCTGGAATGTCTCCCATGGCTCCACCCTGTGTAGCACCCATTCCTTCAACATGAACTTCATCATGTTCATCAACAAAATTCATAGCTCCATCGCGAGGTAAAAATGCTGTAATGGATTTTCCATTTTTAATTAATTGAACTCTAACACATTTTCTAACGGCAGAGTTTGGTTGTTTTGCTTCAACACCGACTTTTTCTAAAACTATACCTTTTGCCTGAGGAGAACCGCCAAACGGATTAGATTTCTTGTCTAACCCTAATCGTCTTCTTTTGTATGTAGAGATTGACCAACGTTGTTTTTTTCTTTTTTCTTTAAGATCTCGTCCCGCAAATAATCCTAGAGGTGATTTTGCCATATATTACCACTCGATTGATGCCTGTTGACTATTAATTACAACATTTGTAATTTGAAAATATCTTCTTGCAAGTAATCTTGCTTTTTCAGCATTACGACCCTCCCTTCCAACAACAACACCCTTCTTTGCTGGGTCTACTGTAACAACAGCTTGAAAAGTACCATCAAGTCTTTCAGAAATTTTTATGTCAGTGATGTATTTTTCATTTAAAATATTTTTCAAGAATCGTTCTTGATCATCTGAATATTCAACCAACTCAACATTTCTATTAATTTTATTTTGTAATGTTTTGATATGAGATCCACCTTTTCCAATGGCCAATCCCATTTTTCCTTCGTTCACAACAAAGATTAGTCTGTCTAGTTTTTCATCTTCGACACAATCTCTAGCAGTTGCCTTTGTGATATTTTGAAATAATGACATCAGACGCATTTGATCAGTTGTTAGCTTTATTTCTTGTGTCATATTCAATCTTAATTAATCAAAAAATTTTTGTGTCTCATTTAAACCTTGATTGAGGATTATGGTTGCAAAAGTATTTAACATAATCATTGTGATTCTGATTCATTTTTGAGTGATGTAATATCACTATCTGATATTTTTGGAAGCGAAAGTGTAGAGACTCTAAATTGTAATCCACACAATTTTCCAAGCTTTACTGAAGTGTCATTAAATGTCAATGTAGGGATTTTAGATTTTTTTGCATCAGATTCAATTTTGCCACGAATCTCAGTTTGCACTGATCTTGATAGAACTATAAGTTTTGATTTTGAAATTGAATTCAAAACTTGTTTAGTTCCTAGAATACATTGGTTTTCTTTAACAGCATCTTTCAATGTTTTTTCTAGTATTTTTTGCATCGTTATACCTTGTAAGAATCAATAAAATTTTGTGGCATATAGATTTATTGCCGCTAATATCCACGACTATTCCTATCAGGTTTGTCAATGTTTGAATTTCTAAATCCATGTTTTTCCATCATATGGTTTAGAAATCGTATATCGTTGTCAAAATGCTCCCCACAAACTGAACAATTAGCCATGTTAGATTTCATTGGTTTCTAGAATATAGTTGTTATAATGATGCCAGCACTACTGCTTCCCAAGTACTCTCGTACCTTAGTAACACAGCAGCGACATTGGGTTTGACTTCCAGGTTCGGAATGAGACTGGGTCGCACCCCAACGCTATGACCGGCTTGAATTTTTTCAAGTATTCTCCTCTATTAAGGTAACTAAATTTTCATTAATTTACAAAAAAAATGAAATAGTAAATCGTTTCATAGAAGTATAAATTAAAGAAAATAACAAATTTGGTATGACTCATCGTGTAGCCGTTTTAGATCAAGAGCTGTGCCAGCCTAAAAAATGTGGTCTAGAGTGCATCAAGTATTGTCCTGTTAACAAATCTGGTGCAGATTGTATTATTCTTAATGAAGAAACAAAAAAAGCCCAGATTGATGAAGACGTTTGTAACGGATGTGGAATCTGTGTTAAAGTTTGCCCATTTGATGCGATTACTATTATAAATTTAGCAAGTGAGTTATCAACTGATAAAGTGCACCAATATGGAATCAATTCGTTTAGACTCTACAAACTTCCTACTCCCAAAAAAGGCGAAGTTGTTGGATTATTAGGTAGAAATGGAATGGGGAAAAGTACAGTAGTAAATATACTATCAGGAAACCTGAAACCAAATCTTGGAAATTATACCGAACCGCCAGAATGGGAAGACATTTTAAAATTCTATAAAGGTACAGAATTAAAATCACATTTTGAAAAAATTAAAAATGAAAACATTCGTGCATCAATCAAACCACAACAAGTTCATAATGTTGTAAATGTATTTAATGGAAGTGGAAAAGAACTTCTAGCAAAATACGATGAACGAGGAGTATCTGGGGAATTAATAAAAAAACTGGGGTTGGAAAATTCAATTGAGCAGAATTTATCTGAGCTGAGTGGAGGAGAGCTACAAAGATTAGCAGTTGCAGTTGCTGCTTCAAAAGAAGCAGATTTCTATTTCTTTGATGAACCCTCATCATATAATGATGTGTTTCAGAGAACTGGTGTTGCTAGAGTAATACACAGCCTAGCTGAGTTAGGAAAAAGTGTCATGGTTGTAGAACACGATTTAACACTATTAGACTATTTGAGTGACTATATAGAAGTCCTATATGGTGTCCCTGCAGCATATGGGATTGTTTCAAATGTATTATCAACAAAAGTTGGAATCAATTCATTTCTAGATGGATATCTAGCGTCGGAAAACATCAGATTTCGGGATAAAAAATTCACATTTGATGCCTCAACTGCAACAGATGAAATACAACAGGGGGATGTGGTTGTATCATATCCAAAACTAGAAAAAAAATATGAATCTTTTTCAGTATCAATTGAACCTGGTGAGGTGAGAAAAGGTGATCTATTAGGAATTATGGGTGCTAACGCACTTGGAAAAACCACATTAATGAAAATGATTACAGGTGTTGAAAAACCAGACTCTGGTACAATTGATAAGAAAATAAAAATTTCGTATAAACCTCAATACTTGACAAATGATATTGATATAGAAGTAGTCACAGTGCTGAACAAAGCTAATGGTGAACCAATCGAAGATAGTACTGAGGAGGAGCAAATTATTGAACCGCTAAAAATTAAAAAATTATACAATAAATCAATGAAGAATCTTTCAGGTGGAGAATTACAAAAAGTTGCAGTTGCATCATGTCTCTTACAAAAAGTCGATTTATATGCACTCGATGAGCCATCAGCATTTTTAGATGTTGAAGACAGGATTGCTGTTGGAAAGTTTCTTCAGAAGTTCTGTCGTTCTTTTGGTAAATCTGCAATTGTAATTGACCATGATCTTCAGTTAATGGACTTGGTCTCTGATTCTATGGTTATTTTTGAAGGAACATCTAGCGTTGAAGGATATGCAACATCACCTCTGCCAAAAATTGATGCCATGAATAGATTCCTTAAATCATTAGATATAACATTCCGCCGTGATGAAAAAAGTAGACGACCCAGAGTTAACAAAGATGGAAGTAGACTTGACAAAGATCAAAAAGGAAGCCAGAATTATTATTATAAGAAATGACAAGAATGCTAAAAAAAGCATTAGAGAACATCCTTTCAGATATAGATAGCAAGGAGATTGTTTCAGCATTTGATCAGATTGGTGACATCATCATAGTAAGAATACCGGATTCATTAATTTCAAAAAAGAAGGTTATTGGAAAAGCGTTATTACAGCAAGTAAAAACAGCAAAATCTGTATTTTATCAATCATCCCCTGTGGAAGGAGATTTTCGTACAAGAAATTTGGAATTAATCGAAGGTGAGAGAAAAACAGAAACTGAGTATAAGGAAAATGGATGTAGATTCATAGTAGATGTTGAAAAGGCATTTTTTTCTCCACGATTATCAACCGAGCGAGAGCGAATTTCAAATCTTGTAAATGAAGGTGATGTTGTAATCAATATGTTTGGCGGTGTTGGTATGTTTTCTATACTTGCTGCCAAGAAAAAATCATGTACTGTTTACAATATAGATATCAAT
The DNA here is from genome assembly GCA_964419505.1 of uncultured Candidatus Nitrosopelagicus sp. Lineage (GTDB taxonomy): Archaea > Thermoproteota > Nitrososphaeria > Nitrososphaerales > Nitrosopumilaceae > Nitrosopelagicus. Next base: position 9,633 of record CAYQPZ010000024.1, read on the forward strand.
CCTGTTGCTTCTAAACTATGTGAAGAAAATATCAACTTGAACAAACTCAAAGGCAAAGTAATTTCGCTTAATGGGGATGCTACAAAAATCATCAAAGAAAAATTACAAAATAAAGCTGACCGTGTATTGATGCTATTACCAGAACGCTCTGATGAGTTTTTAGATACTGCAATCTCATCATTGAAGAAACATGGAATAATTCATTACTACTCACATACTCATGCAGAAAAAAAGCAAGATGCTCCAAAGTTATCTGAAGAACATTTTCTAAATATAAACAAAATGCAGGGAATGATTCTGACCTCACGAGTTGTCAGACCGGTTGGGCCACGATTTTACCAGACTGTTGTGGATATAGAAATTAAAAAAAATTAATTATCGTCGTCGATTAATGATGTTGGTTTTGCAGAGGTAGTAGCCATCATGTATCCAATCCAAGAGACAACTCCAAGAATTCCGCCTACAATCATCAAAATACTTAGTTGTAAAACGATTGGACTCCATTCAGAAAGCATCAAAAGATATGCATAAAGGAAAAAACCACCTATTGCTAATACAAAAATCATAATTCCCGTCATACCACGTCTTTGCATGTCAATGACAGATTTGTTCAGTTATTTAATTTAAGCTAGAATTCTATTGCCATCATATATGCATCTTCACCATCACGATAATATGCTCTCAGTCTTTGCTTGACAAACATTCCTAATTTTTCATATAATCTAACTGCATCAGAATTACTACATCTTACCTCAAGATACATTTCATCACATTGTTTTCCTTTAACACCCTTAAATGCCTCTTCAACAAGTGCGCTTCCAATACCATTTCCACGAAATTTATCCAAGACTGCGACAGAAACTACATGACCTTTTTTAACAAATCCTAATTTTTTGAAATTTGAAAATCCAAATTCGGATTTACACATGATGTACCCTACAAACGTATCTGCGTTTTCTGCAACTAGGAATGATTCTGGTAAATCTGCAAGTAGACTTTCATAAAAATAATCAGAATAATGCTCTGGAAGGGTTTTCATATTAATCTCCATAACAGAGATTATATCAGAGGGTTCACATCTTCGAATAATTATTCCATTCAGATCTCTTAGAATTACCTGCATGAAATAACTAGAAAACCCAATTATTTAATTCTAAGTTGGAAAAACAATTATTGAATTAAATCTAGCCATTCATTATGATGGAATTAACTCAAGAAGAGATTAAAGATACAGTCTCATCGTTGTTCGACATCACTGATACAGAAATCTCACTAACAAAAATGAAATTTCATTTTAGCAATATTGATTTTAAGCAAAAATTTGTCACATTAACACAAATACTAGAAACAAAAAATCTTGTATGTGTTTTAGAAAAGGCTGATAGTAGAGTTTTGTTGGTAGTATCAAAATTTCCACCCTTAAAACAAAGAAAATGGTTATCAAAAACATGGACGCCTAGAATTCTTTTTTCAGTGACAGTGTCAATGGTTTTAATTGATGGATTTTTCAGAACAGCTGGATTAAATGCGTTTATGCCTATAGGTGATCCACTTGGCGTTGCTATACTTTATGCATGGGCATTAATTGGAATATTAGGTGTACATGAAGCTGGACATCTAATTGCCGCAAAATGGCATAAGATTAAAACTACTTGGCCATATTTTATTCCAGGCGTTCCAATATTTGGAATTCCTACATTTGGTGCATTTATTCAATCAAGAGGGCTTACTGTTAATCGTGATATACTGTTTGATATTGCAATTGCAGGACCAATAGCTGGTTTAGTTATTGCAATTATAGTTGCAGCGTTTGGTGCATACACATCACCAGTTATTGATAGTGAATTAGCCGAACAGATGTTTGGGACATCACAGTTGATTCAGATGAATGAAAATCTAATTATGATTGGCATGCTTGAACTGTTTGATAAAAATAGTGATGATGTTGAAGTGATCATGTCACCAATCATGTTTGCAGCTTGGCTTGGGTTCTTGATTACATTTTTAAATTTATTACCTGCCTGGCAATTAGATGGTGGTCATATGTCACGTGTGCTTTTAGGTCAAAAATGGCATAAGATTGCAACTTATGGAAGTATGGGAATTCTTGTTTTGTTAAATTACTGGATGATGGCAATTTTAATTTTAATATTAAGTTCACGAAGTAAAGATGCACAACCACTAGATGATGTATCACCACTTTCAAAAAATAGAAAGCTGATTTACATTGGGGTTATTATACTAGCAATTTTGTGTGCACCACTCCCAGATTCAATTTTGCCGTAACAGCATACGAGCACCATCATCAATAACTTGTACTTTCTGTCTTTGACCTTGATTCTTTAAAATATAATCCATGGATTTTTTAACACCAGGTAAAGAAATCATCCCAAGTTTTTTTACATAAATTTCAGGTAATATTGAAACTAATGCAACTTGAAACTTTTTTTGAATTTCACTCAAATATAGTAAATTTTCCATTCCATCTACATATTTTGATGTGTTTTTAATGCGCTCAATTGTAAATCTGCCATCAATAAATTGCTGAAACGCATCTGAACCAATCCCGTTCAGACATTCTGCTAGTAAGATGACAAAGCCTTGATTCTTTACCACACTATAGCAATTCCATAGTGAATTTAGTGATACATTTAATGTGTTATTACTTGCATTTTTACCTGTACTTACAATCATTGTTCTCTGACGCTCAATTGTCTTAATCGACGACTCTGCAAATGATGGTAAAAGAGAAATTGAATCTTTAGGATGACCCACTGAAAAATCAGATATTCCCTTTGCGTTAGCTATGATTTCAATCGATGAAATTTCAAACCCATCAACAAATTTCTCTGCAACCTGCATGTTAGAACCTGCCTTTCCAGGAACTGGTAAATCACCTTCTCTTTTTTTGAATGCATCTAACATCTCTGATTTCCCAAACTGCCGTAGTAATCTTGTAGAAGTTGTTTGAAATCCAAACAGCCCATCAAATTCCATCTCAGAAAGAAATGTCAAATTTGCATCTGAAATTTTATCTTGATCAAATTCATTAATGGATATAGTTTCAGGATTATTTGCTTTGAGTAGTGAAATTATTCTTTTGTTTACAAGAATCTTAGGGTTTGAAAATGATTTTTCTTCACATTTTTTGAAAATTTTTGTTAAAATTTGCTGAACAGAATTTGTGTAATTTAAAATTGCAATTTCTACTGGTTTTGATAAATCAAGACCGTCTAACTTTTCATCTATCTTTGATTCTTCGAGTAATTTATTTTCGTCATATAGTTTTTCATTAAGATTTTCTGCTTGAATATCTAAAACAACCTCATTTTGTCCATAATTTAACCAAATTTCAGGCATGATAAATAGAACAATACAAACCAAAATAAATACAGTTAACTAAATTTTGATATGGGTTTTGTTAAAGAATTTGCAACATTTCTTTATGAAAAAAAGATTATCAGGTTCGGTGATTTCACTTTGGCGAGTGGAAAAAAGAGCCCATATTATATCGATCTTAGGCTAGTTCCAAGTTTTCCACACGAGTACAGAAAAATGATCAAGGGATTACAAAATATGATTGCAGGAGATATAGGATTTGAAAACTTTCACTCACTAGTATCAGTTCCAACAGGAGGATTGGTAGTTGCGGCATCACTTGCAACTGAAATTGTAAAACCACTAATCTATGTTAGAAAACAAGCAAAGGAACACGGAACTGGAAAAGCAGTTGAAGGTGTAACTTGTCAGGATATGAAACTGTTAATGATTGAGGATGTTGTAACAAGTGGTGGTTCGATCATCAACGCAATTAAATCAATCAAAGAAGAAAAGATGGTTGTAACAGATGCATGTGCAGTAATTGACAGAATGGAAGGAGCAACACGAGCATTACAAGCTGAAGGTGTAAAGCTTCACAGTCTTTTGACAATTAATGATATTACACAAAGTTTGTTTGAGCAAAAATTAATCACCGAAGATGTACTAAAGCAGGTTCAAGACAGAATAAAGTAGAGAGGCAGCTCAGTCAAATGCCTTTACATCATTAATCAGGTATAACTCTGATTCTTCATTGCAGCCAATATAATAACAATCAGCTGGAATTAAAATTTTAGTGGGCCCGAAGGGCTTCGATCCCTTGGCTCCTCGGTTATGAGCCGAGTACTCTACTAGGCTGAGTTACGGGCCCTAGAAAAAAATAATTTCAACTGGGTAAAAAGTGTTAGATTAGCAGTAAGATTCGTAGCAACTATCTAACAAGAGATTTTGTGCTGAAACGGATTTTTCTGCGGTAGATAACATCACTGAATCATCAATGCTAGTGTTATTGATGATTTTTTCCCAAGATGCTGCATGTCTAATGTCAGCAGTAATATGTTCTTCAAAGTATTCTACTGCATCTTTACTGTCTATACCATAGAATTCTTTCAGTCCTTCTAGTTTGGTTTTGCTTACTTTAGGAATCTCTTTTTCAAATGCATACATTGCACATGCACCATTATCAAGTGAATCCATGAGTGAGCCCAAATTGGATACTGCCTTTTTGGTTTTCTCAAGACCTTCATAGCCTTGTAATTCTGATTCAGAAATTCCCATAGAACCTGCAAATTTCTCCCATAGAGGAATGTGCTCTGATTCTTCTTTCATGTTCTGAATTAACTCATCTTTCATATCTGAAGTTGCACCATGAACCATTGGTTCCATGAATTGTGGAACTTGTTTCACTAGTTGGTAATATTCCTTGGAATAGCCCTTGAGTGAGTCTAATTCCAATTTTCCATCTGACCACATCTCGTAAAATGGATGTTTGAGTAAACTTTTTTCTTCAATAATTTGATCGATTCGTTTTATTAGAGAACCCATGAATGTTATTCTTGAAATTAGGATAAAAAAGCTTGTGATTCCAAAAAGCTTGTGATTCCAAAAAGTTTTATGGATTAGAAGAGCCAGAATTTTCAGCTCCTGTAGTGTAGTCCGGTCAAGCATTTAGGCCTTTCACGCCTGAGACTCGG
>CAYQPZ010000025.1:0-14304 GCA_964419505.1 uncultured Candidatus Nitrosopelagicus sp.
CAACAAAGGCAATCTTTTGGATGAGACCAATGGACTTTACAGTAGGACAACCAGTTCCACTATACAAGAACTCTGTCTTCGTCAAAGGTTGGACTGAACTAATAGATTAAGTTCATCCAAAAACTTCTTTTTATTATATTTGATTAGTTATATCTTATATTGTAAAATTCCTTTTGATAAATAATGACAATTTACGGTGATGCTTGGAGAAAAGTACATGGAGCAGTCACAGGAAAACCAGATAATTTCTCATGGTTAATTGATGAAAAACTTGCAGGAAGTGCAATTCCAACATCAAAAGATGAAATTAATTGGGTAAAGGAACAAGGTGTAAAATCAGTTGTCACCATTAGAGAAGAACCATTAGATGATGATTGGATTAATGACATCAAGTATCTTCACGTCCATTCGAACGATATGGGCGTTCCAGAATTTAATGATCTAGTTTCTACAATTGACTATATTCATAGAAGAATAGAAGAAAACGAACCTGTAATGATTCATTGTCTTGCAGGACTTGGTAGAACAGGTACTCTTCTAGCTTGTTATCTCATCAAATATGAGAATATGTCAGCTGATGATGCCATAAAAAAAGTGCGAGAAGAGAGACATGGTTCTATTCAATCATTTCCACAGGAAGAGATAATTTTTAGATTTGAAAAATTTGTAAGAGAATAATTACTCTGGGATTGACTCGGATACTAATTTACCGTCAACAAGTTTTATTTTTAAAAATTTATTATCATTGAAAACCAATGTTAGTCCTCCTTCTTCATCCGGATCTTTAACTTCAACCAAATCTTGCATTCTTATTCCATCAAATTTTGCCATTTATCTCACTCCGGAATGGAAACGGTGTCTATTTTCCCATCAACAACTTTGATAAACATAAATCTATTATCCTTGAAAATTATTGTAATTCCGTCCTCCTTATCTGGTTCTTCAACTTCTAATACCGGCTGACCTAACAATCCATCATATTTTGCCATAATGTAATTCTCCTCAATTGACTAATTAATAATTATTTCAATCTCTTTTGATTGATTTTTTGTATCTCCCTTTTCGATATACGAGTGTGTTTGCCAGGAAGCAAATGCCTCAGCACTAATCTTATGATTACCAGAACCAAGTTCACTAGCCTTGAAGTTATAAGATTCATTAAAATCAAAGAATTCTTCCCTAACTTCTTCCTCAGTCAATCTAATAAACGGCTCAAAATTTTTTGCTACCTGAACCCAGATTTTCTTTTCTTTCATTGGATTTACAAGCTTTGGATTTCTGGTCCAGAAAATTGAAGCTTTTCTGTAAGTATCAATTGGTTTACCCAGATCGTGTTTACGTATGCCACCTTTGGATAATTTTATGCCATATTTGAGTTTGATAGTGTTATCATTTTGGTTATATGCATCAGTCCAGTTTTTCTCAGTAAATGAGTCTCTCAGATTCCCAGTTATTGAAAATCTTACATTAATTGTAATATTATCGTCTAATGAAAATTCATCTTTTGATTTTTCCAATCGAATATCTTCTATCATAGTTTCTGACATTGTTGACAATGATTTATATCCACAATAAGTTCTTTTTTGATTAAATGAATGTAGAACTGATTAACTCTAATTCAAATGAGGCTAACGTTTCAATTAAAGAGGGAGATATTGGTACATTGTACATTATTCAACACGAACTCCTCAAAAACAAAGAAATTGACTTCGCTGGGGTAATAATGAAGCATCCATCAACCGACGAGATTTGGATGAGAGTAAATTCCAAAAGTAATCCAATTTCACAAATTTCAGTCTCTACTGATACTGCAATTGCTGCAGTCAACAATCTCAAAAAACTTGCTTCTTCTAACATTAAGTGAATAAACTAAATGAAATTTTGTCCAAAATGTGATATTAGGTTAAAGAAATCTTCAACTAGCTCTTCTCTTTGTTGTCCAAAATGTGATTACACTGAAGGGCAAGAATCTGATATAGAAAATAAAATTTCTGAGAAAGAATCCAAATCAGATTTTTTGGTATTAGATGGGAATGAAGGAAAAGACACAATGCCAACAATAGAGATTGAATGTGAAAAATGTGGTAATAATAAAGCAGTTTGGTGGATGTTACAGACCAGAAGTGCAGATGAACCAACCACTCAGTTTTACCGTTGTACGAAGTGTGAATATACTTGGCGGAATTACGCATAAAGTTAAATTTTGCACCAATTGTATGTGATTGATTTGGTTTTTTCAGCAAAAACATCAGGCTCGGAAGAATGGAAAGCTGTTATTTCAGCAGTATCTACATTAGTTGAGGAAGCGACTTTTGAAGCTACAGTAGAAGGAATTTCTTTTAGAGGAATGGATCCATCTCATGTTGCATTAATTGATATTAAGTGGCCAAATACTGCTTTTGAAAAATATGAGTGTGATGGTGACATAAAATTTGGAGTTAGAATTGATGAATTCTCAAAGCTCATCAAACGTGCCGATAAAAGTAATCCAATCGAAATAAACATTTCAGATGATAATATGCTGTTAGTCACAGTAGGCAAGAATAAAAAATACAAAATGCGATTAATTGAGAGTTCTGCATCTGACACACCTTTACCAAAGATACCATATGATTCCAAAATATCATTAACTTCATCAACATTTGATAAAATTCTAGGGGACGTTCAAGTTGTATCTGACTATCTGACAGTAAGTACCACAGAGATACAGGCTGAATTTTCTGGAAAGGGTGATTCTGGTGAGGTGAATATCATCTTACAAAAAAACAAGGATGAGTTAACCGAACTTGATGTAAACGCAGACAGTTCCGGCACATACAGTCTAGAATACATTATTCCACTTGTAAAGGCAGTAGGCACCACTGTAGAAACTATCACATGTGAATTTTCATCGGCTAAACCACTACGAATTGAATTTAAAGTAGCTAATCTAGGCAGAATTCACTTTTACTTGGCACCAAGAGTTGAAAGTTAAAGAATTTTAAGACCAGAAATTCAGGTGAAACAGATTTGAAAGTTGTAATAAAATTTGGTGGAACATCGATTGCTACAGTCAAAGATATAAAAAATGTAGTAGAAACTGTCAGTGATCTTTCTAACGAAAATAAATTAGTAGTTGTCTGTTCTGCAGTTGACGGAATTACAGACGAATTAATAAAAATCTCAAATGAAATTCAAAAGGAGAATAAAAAAGAAGCAAACAAAACACTTGCAAGAATTTCTCAGAAGCATAAGCAATTCGCTACTCATTTAATAACCAATTCAAAAGTCCAAAAATCATTATTACATAAATTACAATCAGATTTGGCGGAGTTAGAAGAGTTAGTACGTGGTCTTATACTTTTAGGAGAAGTGACACCACGTTCATATGATTATTTGATTTCGTTTGGCGAAAGGCTATCTATCAATCTTGTTTCCTTTGCATTACAAGAAATGAAAAATAAATCTGTACCACTAACTGGTAAAGAGGTAGGAATAATCACGGATTCAAATTTTGGTGAGTCACGACCTTTAATGGATACAACCAGAATTCGTTTGTCAAAAACAATTCAAGGTTACACATCAAAGAATGTAATTCCTGTAATAGGTGGGTTTGCAGGAGCGGATCAGCATGGAAATATTACAACATTTGGACGAGGGGGTTCAGATTATACTGCAACTATTATTGCTTCTTGCATAAACGCAGACGAAATTTGGTTAATGAGTGACGTAGATGGGATGATGACTGCAGATCCTAAACTTGTAAAGGATGCTAAATTACTCAAAGAAGTATCTTATGCTGAAGCAATTGAGATGGCATTATTTGGTGCGAAACAAATCCACCCTAGAACTTTCGAACCTTTACTTTCAAAAAAAATTCCTATGCGGATTCGAAGCACTTTTGATTTGAAAAATAATGGAACATTTGTAACAGCCTCACCTTCAACATCTACTAAAAAAACTGTCAAATGTGTTTCCGCTATACGTAATGTTGGTTTAATAGATCTTACTGGAGGAATAACATTTGCTACACCTGGTACTGCCGCAAAAATCTTTACGGTTCTAGCCGAGAAAAATATCAATGTAATGATGGTGTCATCTAATCCATCAGAATCTAGTATATCGATTATTGTCAAGAAATCGGAGTTGGATAAGGCTGTTAATGCATTAGAAATGAATCTTCTAGGAAAGACTGTCAAAAGAATTGATACTACACCTAGCGTTTCAATCATCGCAGTAATCGGTTCCGGTATGAAAGGAACAGTTGGTATAGCATCAAAAGTGTTCCATGCCGCTCAACAAAGAAATGTTAACGTCATGATGATCGCTCAAGGCTCCTCCGAACTTAATCTTGCGTTTGTTGTCAGGGATAATGACTGTAAATCTGTATTGCAATCACTTCATCAAGAATTCAACCTAGCACAGATTAATTAATTCAAGACAAGGGATAAATTATTCATCCATGGTAATTCATTGTTGTCAGGTAAATTATACATAGTTGGTGTAGGACCAGGTCATCACGATCATATGACTTTTCGTGCTAAGCAAGTAATTGAAGAAAGTGATACAATAGTTGGTTACGAAACCTATGTGAGACTAGTAGAGGACATGCTTGAAGGTAAAGATGTTTATCGCTATGCAATGACTCAGGAAGTTGAAAGAGCACATCAGTGTATAGATTTAGCTAAAGAAGGAAAAATTGTATCTTTGGTTTCTAGTGGTGATCCTGGAATTTATGGTATGGCTGGTTTAATCTTTGAGATTTTAGCAGAATCTGGTTGGGATCCAAAAAATGATTTGCAAGTAGAACTAATACCTGGTGTTTCAGCACTAAATTCTTGCGCAAGTATAGTTGGATCACCACTAATGACTGATTTTGCAGTATTATCTATGAGTGACTTGTTAGTTCCGTGGGAAATTATTATCAAGAGAGTCGAAGCTGCTGCACAAGGAGATTTTGTGATTGTTATCTATAACCCATCAAGCAAAAAACGGATACATCAACTACAAGATACAAGAAAACTCTTACTAAAATATAGAAAGCCGTCAACTCCTGTGGCAATTATTAAAGGAGCATTTAGAGATTCTCAGACTGTTGTTATGACTGATCTAGAACATATGGAAAATTATGCAGATAAACTAGGAATGATTAGTACAGTTATAATTGGAAACTCATCAACTTACAACTTTAAAGATTTAATGATTAATCCACGTGGTTACAAATCAAAATATAATCTAGACGAACCGAAAATTAAAAACTAATACCTACTTTCAAACACAAGATTGTTTTTAATCAGGTTACACAAGTCCTCACTCAAATCTATTTTATCTCTAATTGGAGAAACTATTTTTATCAAAGATTCTACTACAGCCTCTTTCAAATCTGTAGGATGAAGTTTCTTTTGTAAAAAGTCAGATTCTAGATTTTCATAATTATCATAACTAACATTCCCACCAAATTTTTCAGGTCGTTCAATAGATATGGTAGGAAACTCGTGGAATACTATTTGTCTTGCAATTTCTAATATGGGATTATTTTCTATGACACCTTCCTCACAAAATCCCTTCTTGATTTTACTTCCAATTTCATCGTCTGTATTGTGGATGAAAATCCCAGCATTTGGGTCAGATTTGCTCATTTTTGCCACTTCACCATCAGTTTTTTCTTCCACAGGTTTGGTTAAGCCAGGTAGCAGTTTATGATGTATAGCTATTGGAACTTTCCATTTCATTTTTGGAAAGACGTCTTTAACCAACATGTGGATTTTTCTCTGATCCATTCCTGCATGCATAATATCCAGATCAAGTGAGTGGATATCAGTTGCCTGCATTACAGGATAAATGAGTTTTGCAAGATCAATTTTTTCATCATTCTCTGACCTTCCCATAATGGTAAGTGTTCTCATGGCTCTAGCCAATGACATATGTTTGGCAACTTGAACAAGTTCAGACCAATACTCTTTTTTAGAATTATAATGATCAGTTCCTAAAACTATGTTTGCCTCAGGGCAGACCAGTCTAAATGCATCTTCGTAGTATTTTGAAACTTTTCTAATATTTTCAAAATCACCACCAAGCTTATCATTTAACAAAGTATGCCAGTCAGCCAGAAATACAGTGCAATTTACTCCAGCTTTGATGAAGTCATTGATCTTGAAACCAGTACTTAATAGACTACCTAAATGCAAGAAGCCAGATATTTCTAGACCAATGTAGTGTTTTGGTTTTGAATTTGTTTTGAGTAGTTCTAAAAGTTCCTCTCTGGTTACGATTTCCTCAGTAGGAGGCTTTGCGATTAAATCAACTTTTTCAGTTACATCCAATTTGTTATGATTTTACTCTGTAAACCTATAAAGTTTCAGAATAAACAACTGATATGACCTATGATCTTTACATAATGGCAGCAGTGGTAGCTGGCATTACTGTATTTCTTGTTGGAAGAAAGTTCAAAGACAGATGAAAAATTAAGGCTCTAAGTCTTCTAGCGTCTTTCTTGGTTTCTTGCTAAGGTAGAATGCATGTGCACTTATAATGAATCCTACAAGCCAAATTTTAGTTGCAAAAATCAAATTCCATGGTCTATCAGGATCTGGATAGTCAACCGCTAATCTATCAATGTCCGGAGTTGTGCCATCAAGAACCATCTGTGCAGTTATTTCTGCATTCAAAACTGTAAAACTCCATAAAACTTCATAGAGGCAAATTATTGCAAAACCCAATAACATTAATTGTACTAATGCCATTCTGTATGATTGTAATCCTACAGTTCTTTTCCATCCAATTCTGGAAACACAGTACCATGCAATTATACATGAAAATGATAACCATGTTGTAAGATTTGCAAAGTTCTCAAATGGAATGTGTGTGTTAACTAGTACTTCACCCATCACATATGTACCGTTTTCTTGCCATTCCTGCATCATCATAACTACTCCATAAATCATGATAGAAGTCATCATGATAGCACACGCATAAAACACAAACAGAAAAACTTTGTATTGCCTATCTTGTTCATGCAAATGTCTAATTTTCAATTCAAGGATTTTCTAATTATGTTATATAAAATGATTTCAGGTGTATTATCTAATCTATTTAGTAACCATCTTTCTGCCTTTGTCGATTAATCTCGTTTTTCCGCTTATACTCACCAAGAATTTCGTTTGGCGTCAGGTTTAATTCTATTGATGCTTGAATTACAAAGTGCCAAATGTCAATTAATTCTTCTTTGGCTTCTGTTTGGTTAAATGCATCAGGCGTCTTCCACCATTTCCAATTCGTTGTTCTTTGTAGCTCTACCGCCTCATGCATTATAGCTGTACATAGAGCTGAAATTTTTTCTTCCGTCTCCTTTGGGTATCTATCAAGATTCATCATATTAGTGAGACCTTTTTGGAGAGAAAAAATTGAATCTAGTTTGTCTTCCATATTTTTGCATTAGTGTTGTTATCTATAACTCTTCAAAAAGATACCATTTTTTCATACTGTTTAACTCGTTTATTAATATCAGATTTTTTCAATCGAAGGAGACCTTCCAGACCATAGCGTTCTACAGTAAATGAACCCATAACATTTCCAAATACTATTGATTTTTTTATTTCTGAGATACTAGTATTCTTTTTTGATGCTAGATAACCAATCATTGCACCTGCAAATGAATCACCAGCGCCAGTTGGATCCAAAACTGATTCTAGAGAAAAACCAACTGATGGAAAAATTAGATCCTCGTAAAAAAACAATGAACCATGTTCACCTTTTTTAATTATTACATAACTTGTTCCCCACGCCATTATTTTTTTTGCACATTTAATCAGATTATCCTCTTTTGTTAGGAGTTTTGCCTCTTCGTCATTTATGACAACTGCATCAACAGATTTTATCATTTTAATTACATCTTTTCGTTTCGTCTTAATCCAAAATTCTATTGTGTCACACATTGAAAATTTCACATTATCAAATTCTTTGATAATCTTTGTATTTTGAGCTGGATCATTGTTTGCCAAGTAGACAAAATCAGACCTTTGATATTCTTCAGGCACATTTGGTTTAAAGTCACCAAGTACGTTTAGTTCGGTCTTGAGCGTTTTCCTTACACTCAGATTTTTATCATATTTTCCATCATATCTGAAAGTCTTACCTTTCAGTATACTTAGCCCACGGACATCAAGATTTTTTTCAAGAATGTTATAGTATTTTTTTGGAAAGTCGTCACCAACTACAGCAATCAAACCAGGTCTTGTAAAAAAGCTGGCAGTTATTGCAGCATATGTTGCTGCACCACCCAAAACATCTCTTAGAGTTTTTTTGGGCGTACGAATTGTATCTAGGGCTGTAGATCCAAATACTGTAAGCATAAAATTTTACTAGAATTTACGTATAAATCAGTTCTTAAATGTGTGTAAAAGATTTGATGAATTTTTAAAGCTACTTAGAGCTAGCAGAATAAATCGAGTTATTTACGCTGTCTTCTATGGCAAAGATTCGAGTTAAACAGGGGAATAATGAGATTGAGATTGATTCTAGAGATTTTTATGTTGACAATGATTCTGCGGCAGAAATTATTGAATCATTAAAACAGCAATTACAAAAGACTCCCAAAAATGATGTAATGAATTCTTTAGATAATGCTGAATTTCATGAACCAGAATTTTCTTCACCAGTAAGTATTACAGTGGATGATATTAGATACAAGTTGAGAATTTTAGCTAAAAATTCTTTCTTTGACCAACCACGTACAGTTAGCGAAACAGTAAGTCAATTAACAGAATATGGATGGAATGCTAGTCCTTTTGATGTTTCTGTAGCATTAACAAAAATGGCTTTCAACAAAGAATTTCTAAAAAATACTAATGATGAGAGAAATTATTATTTCTCAAAAGAAGCACTGTTAACAAATTAATCAAACACAAATTATATGCATATGTAGAATTTTAGCTAATGTATAGATAGTTTAAGATTGTTGTAATGATATGGAAAAGAAAGAAGACATACCTAAAGAAATAGACGATCATTTCAAACTCTTTGGAAAAGAGGCATGGGAAGTTGAATATGGTGAAAAATGTCCTGTTTGTAACGTTCGTATTGATGAATATGGCTTCTGTTCGTGTGGTTCTTCAGGCGATTAATTTTCTTTCTAAATTTTCTATTCAGAAATTATAACTTTGATCATTTTTGCTTCTTGTTCTGGACAATCGTTTCCATCTCGTGAGAGATTCACTATTTTATCTGCAACATCCATACCATTTGTCACTTCACCAAAAACGGTGTATTCTCTATCTAGAAAAGTACTATCTGAGGTGACAATAAAAAATTGTGAGCCGGCACTATCAGGATCTTGTGATCTTGCCATAGAAATAATACCTCTTAGATGTGATCTAGAATTAAATTCAGCTTTAATATTATAACCGGGTCCTCCCATTCCCCACTGATTCTTCATGTTAGGATCTTTTGTATTTGGATCACCACCTTGAATCATAAAACCAGGAATAACTCTATGAAAAAGTGTTCCGTCATAAAATCCAGACTGTGATAATTTAGAAAAATTTCTTACATGTTCAGGCGCTAATTCTGGAAGTAATTTGAATTCAATATTACCTAGATTAGTTTCGATTGTACCACTAGTCAATATTCCAAAAAATTCCAATTATCATAAGAGTCTTTTGTTTAAGAAAAAAATCTATACAAGGTACTAAAGGAAACAAATTCTTTATAAAAATTTTTTTGTTTTCAAAATCTTTGATAGTCTTATATAGATCAACTGAAAACAATTTTTGTGAATCGTACTAATCAAAGCACAGTTATCAAAGCAGCAATTAACACTCTTCTTGATAACGGTGTGACAGATAAACAAGATATCTATACTAAGGTTGTTGATGAATTAGGTGTTCCTAGACCAACTGTTAGAAGAGTTGCACGTGATTTAAGAAACGAGCTTCTAGAAAAAATCAAAATATTACAATCTGAAACACGATTAATTACAACTTCTGTGCATACGAAGGCAGAAGAATAATATCTTTTTTTATTTAGTAATGTAAAAAGCAGCATTAATCTTATATTCAAGAAATTTAGCCAAAATGTCAATGGGACATGTAAAGAATCATTTAGCAACACTGGTTTGTGGAGTTTTTGCTGTGGTTTTGACAGGTTTATGGCCACTAATGACTGATTTTGCACCAATTCTGAGCATCGTCTTTCTTATGGCAGTGCCAATAATGTGGTTCTTGGTATTTATCACATGGGTTGCACAAAAAGCAGCAGATTATAATCATGTGAATACTCACGATGAAAAAAAAAAGCATGATGAATTAACCACCGAGGAGATCAACACATACAAACTTAGCCTTGAAGAACACCTAAAAGATGTTAATGGTGAGGCTGAAATTTTACAACTTAAAAAAGAAATTGAACATCTCAAAACTAGAGTTGAAATTGAATCAATACGTGCTGAGATTTATAATTTGAAAATGCTTACTGCAAAAGGAAAATAATCACTTGCAGTGATCACACTCATGTTTTAATTGATGACTGTCCTTACAACCAGGACAACTAACTGCACCACCAAAATGACATTTGCAACTGCATTTTATTTGTTGTTTCATTTTTATTTCTAACTACGTAGAAGTTATTCGTCAACTTAATATGTATCTTAGAGATTTTTTTTACATGAAGTTAGAATTGGTAATAATTTCAGGTCTTTTTGTGTTAATGTCAACAATTATGATATCACCAACATTTGCAGATCAAACATCTCAAGTTATTGCAGAGAATGATGATTTTAAACTACTAAAGACATCAATTCCAATGTATATACCATCTGATAACACTTTACCATGGGGAGCAGTATATGGAACAATCAAAGATCATGTTGTCGGCTATCCAGTGATTATTCAGATTTACAAAAATGGTGATCCAGTACATTTTGCACAAACCGATGTGAGTGATGATGGTTCTTATGAATACAAATTTAGAGTTAGATCAGTAGATGGTGATAGAGTAATCAATGTGTTTGAAGGAGATTATGATGTGAAAATTTTCCAAACCGTTAAAACCAACCATGGTTTTTCAATATAGAATCTTAATTATTTTTTGCCATACTTAGTGTTTTGTCAACTAGTTCATTTAGTCTTGATTTTACATCATCAGAGTTAATTTTGCCATCTTCAATTTTGTCTGCTGTCATAAATACTGGGATAGGATTTGTAATTACTCTAAAGTATGACATAAGTTGTGTTAATAGTGTTTGAACATCAGTAAATCCAATCATTCCTGAGGCTAAAATTGCCAAACCTGCAGTCTTACCTGCAGTTTCTTTGTAATTTACAAATTCAAACAGATTTTTCAGTGCAGCACTAAACATGGAATTGTAGATAGGCGTTCCAATCAACCAGACATCTGCTTCTGTGATATCTTGTGCAGCTTGTAATGTTTTTTCATTATAATCTATCTGGTTTAAAAAACCTCGATAGTATTCAAACCCACCTTCTGAAAGATTGATGAATTTTATATCTACATTTTTTTGTTTGGTATACTCAAAAACATGCTTCATCATTACCTCAGTATTTGCATTTTTTCGTGGACTGCCAGAAATTACAACAACTTTCATAACTATTGTAATTTTTTGAGATAATTAAAACTAGACGCGGGCTCGGAGGGCTTCGATCCCTCGACCTGTAACTTAGGAGGCTACTGCGCTATCCATATTGCGCGTCATGATGACTCTGCGCCACGAGCCCAGCAGGAAGCATCTTCGTAATTATTTAAGCATATCAAGATTAGTTTTGATCAATTGTTCTATCTTTTTCCAACTCGAGTCCTCTTTCTGTTCCCATTTTTCGTAATAGACAACATCCTTTAGATCTAGTCTTGGTAACCATCCAGCTCTTTCAAGATCAGGTCTTGTCTCAAAATTACTTACGTGTCCAAGACAAAGATATGCTACAGGAACAACATGTTCAGGCAATTCTAATTGTTTCTTTAGGACATCGTTTGACAGAATACTAACCCAACCCAGTCCTATTCCTTCTGTTCGTGCTGCTAACCACAGATTCTGAATTGCACAGCACACACTGTATATTCCTGCCTCGGGAATACTTGTTCTTCCAATTACAAAAGGACCAAATTTTGTAGGATCATATGTCACACAAATGTTTACAGGAGATTCCATAATTCCTTCTAATTTGAAAGAGAGATATTCAGATCTTTTTGGATCTTCAATTAATTCTGATGCATGTTTGTGCTCAATCTGGAAAGATTCCTTGATAATTTTTTTTGTATTATTATCTTTGATTAAGACAAAATTCCATGGTTGAGAGAAGCCAACTGATGGAGCATGATGTGCTGCATGAAGAATTTTTGTTAGTGTATTATCACTAATAGACTCTGAGGTAAAATGTGCTCTTACATCACGTCTTGAATAGATTGCTTTGTAGAATCCCTGTTTTTCTGCATCAGTAAAATCATCGTCCACACCCTTTTTCAATTTATCATCTATACATCTGTTCGCTGTTAAACGTTAATAATGACATTCAGAATTTTGTAGTTCACGGGCTGGTGGTCTAGTATGGTTATGATACCGCCTCGACACGGCGGTGATCGCGAGTTCGAATCTCGCCCGGCCCACTCTTATTTTTGAAATTTTAGGAACTTGTATCAAAATTCATTTCAACTATACTCCATGCAGATTCAACAGTAACCATTCCTTTTGCACTATACTCCACAGATTGACCAGTAACAATTTTGTCATACACTGTTTCATTAACATCAGTTAGCACAAAAGAAAATTTGTTTTTCAGGGGAATTTCAGTACCAGGATAAAATGCAGCCCTACCTGGCATTGCAACATCTTGAGTTGAATAACTAGAAGAACCTAGTGATACACCATCACCATACAATTCGTATGCAATTAAAGGAATTGTAAACGTAAGATCACTTGGATTTGTAACTAAAAATATCACTGTCATTGTCGCTCGATTTTCTATGGTATTTACATCTCTTAACTCAACACCAGATAATTCTACAACTGCTTGCTCTAATTGTGGATTATCCAGACTTGCATAATAGACACCACCAGCCATCATACCAAGTAACGCTAGAATTGCTATGACTAAGATAATTCTACCAGGTGGCTTCAATTATTTTTTTTTAAGTGTAGCACTAAAAAACCTTGTCAAGAGTCAAATATAGAATAACTCATTGTAATCTTAATGGCATTAGAACAGGCACTTCTTTCTTGGATTCATATTACTAGCGCTGCAATTTGGGTAGGCGGTTCATTATTCATTGGTGCTGTTTTTGCTCCAATCTTAAAAAAAATGTCAATGTCTGTTGAAGAAAGACTACAATTAATGATCAAGGTTGGTAGAAGATTTAACAAAATTGCTGTTCCTGCATTGATAATTCTAATGGTTACAGGAATGTATCAGGCACATCTAGTCTTGCAAAAAACCGATATACTATACGATACTAGTTATGGAAACGTACTGATAATTAAGATAATTTTAGTTGCTGCTCTGATTGGAACTTATGCAGTACATGTAAGAGTCATCAGAAAAGATGTTGAAGATCAGATAGTTGCTAATCAGATTCCTGAGGCTCAGTTACAAAAGTTACGAAAAAAAATAATCATACTAGGAGAAATCACGGTTGTGTTATCAGTCATAATCTTGTTTTTAGCGGCATTACTTAATTCTGGTGGAGAGATCTAATAATTTTATTAAAGAAATTATATTACAAATTATTATGAATGGTTTACTAATTGGCAGATTCCAGCCTTTCCACCTTGGTCACCTTGAAGCTGTAGATTTCGCTTTATCAAAAGTTGAACAACTCTACATAGGTATTGGCAGTTCAAATAAGAGTCATCAATTGAGAAATCCATTTACTGTGGAAGAGAGAAAACAGATGATATTATCATCACTGGATGAAAACATTATCAAAAGAGTCAGCATTTATGAGATACCAGACTTGGATGATCATTCAAAATGGGTAAATTCAGTTGACGAGATTATTCCAAAGTATGATATAGTATTTTCAAACGATGATTTTACACACAGTCTATATGAAAAAAAGGAGAAGGAGGTAATTCCCGTTGTTTTAAAATCACGAGAAAATTTTTCAGGAACAAATATTCGAAGACTCATCCAAACTGACGGAAACTGGGAAGATTTAGTTCCAAACGGAACAAAAAATATTTTGTTAGAGATCGATGCAAAAAATAGACTAAAAAATCTTTAATTATAAATAACCTTCAAACAGGGCAGCTATAGGAGAAACAGAATTTGGAATATCTATCAATGCTACCTGGTCCAACAAATGTACCAAACAGAGTTA
>CAYQPZ010000026.1:0-13955 GCA_964419505.1 uncultured Candidatus Nitrosopelagicus sp.
CTTAATGAAGCCTGAAGGCGCTTAATCATTAATGGCAAATCTACTCCGTAGTCTAATTTTTGTTCCAGGAAATAATCCAAGATTTTTGGAAAAGGCAAAATCACTTTCAGCTGATATTATTTGTTTTGATCTTGAAGATTCTGTGCCAGATAAAGAAAAGAAAAAGGCTAGAACACTGATCAAGAATGCATTAAAGAAAAGAAATCAGTATTCAGCATCTGTTTTTGTGAGAACAAATTCACCCGATTCTAATAAAATTGACGCAGATCTAAAAGAGATTGTACAAAAAGGGATAGATGGAATTATCATTCCTAAAGTAAATTCAGCAAAGGAGATTAAAAAAATTGAAAAAACCATTCTATCTATAGAGAAAAAGCGAAAGATTAGAGGAATCCGTTTGATTCCATCAATCGAGTCTGCTCTTGGCGTGATAAATTGCTATGGAATTGCTTCATCCAGCAAGAGAATTGATGCATTAGTATTTGGAATATTTGATTTACTAAATGATGTTGGTATTGAATATACCAAGGAAAATCCACTAGGCGCAAAATATTCTAGATACAAAATTCCTATTGCTGCGGCAGCTGCAGGAGTTTATGCAATTGATGGAATATGGCAAGATATCAAGGATACTTCTGGTCTTAAGAAAGATTGTAAACTAGGAAAAAGTCTAGGCTACGTTGGTAAAAGTGTAATTTATCCAGATCAAATTAAGATAGTTCATAAAATTTTTCATCCTAATAAGACAGAAATTGCTTGGGCAAAAAAAGTTTGTAATATCTATAATAAGTCATCAAAGAAAGGAAAAGGCGCTACTGTAGTTGATGGGAAAATGATTGATGAGGTTCATTATAAACAAGCGAAGGCATTACTAGAGGTTTCCAAATAATTATTTAATTAATTTTGTAGTGTGGCGATACAAGTCATGAAGTTTTTTACCATCTAAACCATCATCAAGTTCTTCCTTTTCATTTGTGGTCTTCTTCTTTTCGTTATTCATATCTAAACCAAGAAAGATGGTATATTATTTATATTCAGTTCTATATGGTGTAGCAATGTTTACGGGAATTATTACAGGAACAGGCAAAATTACAAAAATTGATCAAGATACTGGAAATAGAAGCGCAATCAAAGTATCAGTTGATCTTGGAAAAAATTCCAAAGATCTAAAAATTGGGCAAAGTGTTGCACTGAATGGAGTATGTCTAAGTGCAACAAAGATTTCAAAAAATATTTGTAACTTTGAGATGATCGAAGAAACAATGAAAAAAACTGATCTTGGAAATCTAAAAGTTGGTAGTTTGATAAATGTAGAAAGAAGTTTGAAAGTAGGGGAAAGATTAGAGGGGCATTTTGTATTAGGGCATATTGATGGTGTTGCAAAAATCACAAAAATGGAGAAAAAACCCAAAGAAGTTAAAGTCTGGTTTAAAATTCCAAAAAAATTAGTCAAGTATGTTGTTCAAAAAGGATCTATTGCGCTAGATGGTATCAGTCTTACAGTTGTTGATGTAAAAAAAGATCTTGCGTCAGTATGTTTAATTCCACATACAGTTAAAATTACAAATTTTAAAACTAAACAAGTTGGCGATAAACTAAATATTGAAACTGATGTTCTTGGAAAATACATACTAAACTGAGTGTGTTGTATTACCAATATATTGGTAATAACAAAAATTCTAGTAAACTTTATAATATCTTTAGAAGAAATTTTTTTAATGACTTTTGATTCTGCACTTTCTTCATTAAAACAAGGCGAATTTGTAATGATACATGATTCTGATGGACGTGAAAATGAAGTTGATCTTGTTGTGGCTGCGCAGTTTATTACACCAGAGCATATTGCAAGAATGAGGCAACATGCAGGAGGTCTAATTTGTCTTGCAATAGACAATTTTATGGCACAGAAATTACAATTGAAGTATATGCATGATATTCTATCACAATCAAACGATATTGATTCTGATTCTAAAAAAATGATAATGGGAACTGCACCATATGGTGATCATCCAACATTTTCTATACACATCAATCACAAGCAAACATACACTGGAATTACTGATAGAGATAGAGCACTGACAATCAAAGAAATGGCAAATCTTTATGGATCTGATGATCCGAAAACAGATTTTATTTCATCATTTAAGACACCAGGTCACGTTCCTGTTCTTTTAGCATCCAACGGTTTACTTTCTTCTAGAACAGGTCATACAGAAATGTCAATTTATTTGACAAAACTCGCAAAACTCTTCCCAATTACCACAATCTGTGAAATGATGGACTCACAGACATATTCTGCCTTGTCTGTAAAAAAGGCAGAGAAATATGCAAAAGAGAATGCCATTCCATTTGTCGATGGCAAAGAATTATTGGAATTTGCCAAGGTGCATTAATTTTGAATATTGCCATAGTTGTTGCGGAATTTAACGAGAAAGTAACATCAAGAATGTATGAAGTAGCAATAGAACATGCAAAGATTTTGAAATTAGATATTAAATATACTTCTAAGGTTCCTGGCATTTTCGATATGCCATTAGTTATTGATAAATTATTAGAGAAAAAAGATGTAGATGGCGTTGTCACACTAGGTGCAGTGATTAAGGGTCAGACAAAACATGATGAAGTCATTGCTAATTCTACTGCAAGAAATATTGCAAAATTATCATTAAAACATCAGAAACCTGTATCACTTGGTATATCTGGTCCTGGAATGTCGGAAAGACAAGCGTATGCTAGGATCAGAGTGGTAGCAGAAAATGCAGTTAATGCTGTACAAAAGGTTAACACTGAATTAAAGAGGATTAAGTAATTGTTGCAGCTTACAATTATGAAAATCACTGGCTATGGACCATGGACACTAACATTAGGTAGTGATAGGGAACATGAATTACAGATGCTTCAGGCATCATTATATCAAAAAGTCCAAGAACTTTTTTCAAAAAAGAATGGTTTAGTATTTCCAAACAGATCTGATGAATTTTTTGCAGTCACAAATCAAATTTCATTAGATGATCATATAGAGATTCAAAAAGAACTAGAATCAAAATTTGAAATTAAATTATCTATGTCAATAGGATATGGTACAAGTCCATTCAATGCCAATGTATTAGCAAATGATGGTAAGAAATCAAACAAAGTTTTAAGTGAAAAATATAGCATATTTGGCTCAATGAATGGGAAGGAAGAACAAAATGTCACAATAATGCATTTAGATGTAGATAGTCTAACTGAGAAACGTAAAATGATATCTCCATACGAAACTTCATCATTGATGTTTAAACTTTATTCAAGAATGTCCGAGTTTTTCTTAAAGAAAGAATCTTTAACATTTTTCATGGGGGGAGATAATTTTATGGTTGTATCTAATTCAGAACATAAAGAACACGCTCAAGAATTCATTAATACTATTAAACAAGAAATGGATTTACTTCTTAACTGTGGAATTGGTACCGGTGTCACTGCAAGAGATGCCGCCAAATTTGCTACACAATCGTTGGATACTATTAGAGAGATTCGAGATTCAGGGAAAGAGAAGCCTGAAGTTTACGAATTAACATGATTTTAAAAAATATCAGCATACTGTTTGGCGATGATTTAAAATTCATCGAGTCTACAAATATAAAAATTACAAATAAAAAATTTCAGAGTATTTCTCCACAGATAATTTCTCCAAAAGAAAAAATTTTAGATTGTAAAGGGTTACTTTTGATTCCAGGCTTGATCAATTCACACACACATATTGGTGATTCTATCGGAAAGGATGTGTCACTAGATTCCAATGTCGACTCTAGGATTCATCCTGTTTCAGGGATAAAGCAGAAAATCTTGACTGAAACACCAAAAAAGGAATTGGCAAAATTCATACGTAAATCAGCAATTTCTATGCTCAGAAAAGGTATTACTACTTTTGTTGATTTTAGAGAAGGTGGAACAGGAGGAATACAACTATTGAAGGATGCAATAAAAGGAAATCCAATTCGTTCAATAATTCTTGGTAGAATAGATTACTATCAAACTAAGAGTGACATACAAAAAAATACACCGATGCCAGAGTCCTATCAATTAGAATTAAAGTCGTTATTAAGAAATTGTGATGGAGTTGGAATTAGTGGTCCAAATGAGAATAGCGATTCCAATTTAGATACATATTCCAAAATTAAAAAACTTCGAGCTATACATGCTGCAGAGACATTGCAAAGTTACTCTACATCACAAAAATTTTTTAAGTCTAGTGAACCAATGCGGGCTCTATTGGCAAAACCAACATTTTTAGTTCATATGACATTTGCAACAAAAAATGATCTAAGAAATATATCAAAGAATGTACGTGGGATAGTTATCTGTCCACGTGCGAATGCCGCACTAGCTGAAGGTATTCCAGATATAGTATTAATGGATAAGATGAATTGTAATCTAGCAATAGGTACTGATAATGTAATGGTAAATTCACCAGATCTATTTAGGGAGATGGATTACTTATGGAAAGTTTCAATGGCATTATATAAAAAAAGAATTGATCCAAAAAAAATCCTAAAGATGGCTACTACAAATGCCGGAAAGATGCTTAACCAAAAAATAGGTTCGATCAAAGAGGGATTTCTAGCTGACTGTATCTTCTTAGAAAAAAAATCTATTGATTTAGATCCACTAAATAATCCGCATGCAGCAATTGTTCATAGAGCATCTGAAAACTCAATTAAGGCAATCATGATTGGAGGAGAATTTGTTCATGGTAAAGTCTAGACCATATGTGATACTTAGTGCTGCAATAACACTTGATGGAAAATTAGGTGTTAAAAGTAAAAGAACAAAACTTTCTTCAAGAAATGACAAAATTCGTGTCCATAAATTAAGATCAAATGTTGATGCAATAATAATTGGTAAAAATACAGTTCATCTTGATAATCCATCATTGACAGTTAGATATGTAAAAGGTCAAAATCCAGTTAGGATAATTTTAGATTCGCTAGGTACAATCAAATCAAATTCTAAAATAATTCAAACATGTAATAGGGTACCAACGATCATAGCTGTCTCCGAATCGATTTCAGAAAAAAACCTTCAGCGCTTAAGAAAATTTTCTCTGAATGTAATAATATGTGGTAAAAAGAGTGTAAATATTCCACAACTATTAAGAACATTATTGAATAATGGGATTAAAAGAATTCTTCTCGAGGGTGGTGGAACACTCAATTGGTCATTTATTAAAAAAAATTTGATTGACGAGGCCATAGTCACTTTAACACCATACATCTTGGGTGGTAAAGATTCAGTTAGTCTAGTTGAGGGAACTGGCTTCAAAAATTTAGATGTCTCAACAAAACTCAAATTAAAAAAAATCCAGAAAAACAAAAATGAGTTGGTATTATTCTACAAACTTTAAACTTTAACGTCTTGTTTTATCTGATCAATTTTTTTTAAGAAAAGTTTTCTCACTCGCTCATTCTTTTTTATATCCATAGTTTTACCACATGATGGGCATTTAAAATCCAAATCCAATGATTCCTCAAATGTGGCTCTAGAGCAATCACCATTTCCACAATGATAAAAATCTGAACCATTTTCAAAATCAAATCGTTGTTGTAATCTTTCTAGAACTTTTCTTTTCTGCACTTCAATAAAATTTTCTACTTCATCATGTCGTGAACGCCATCTATAGACAAACCAGCCTTTTCGTTCATCCTTCACTCTAATTCCTGTGATTAATCCTTTCCCAAAAAGATCATAAAGTACTTTTCTTACCATATTGATTCTTAGTCCTGTGGAACTAGCAATTTCTTCGTCAGTGGCATCTTCTGATTTCAAAAGTGATCTAGATACTTTGAGGTATTCATCACCACCGATCATGGCTGAGATCTTTACAAACGGATCTTCATATTTATCAACCATACAAAACCCTATTTTGAACCATTATTAATCCATTATTTACTAACTTGAACATTTTTACCATTCTTACTAGGAATAATTACTCTTTTTGAATCAGGGAATTTTTTATTGAATTGCTCTCCTTGTTGAATTCGATCTAACAGTATAGCTAAAGCGCTTATTTCAGAGTGTGGTTGTGTTCCTATTGATACATTGTAATCAGCTTTTTCATAAATATCCCGTGGAACTTTTTCAGCTCCGACAACAACTAAAATTTCTTCTTCTTTCTGTATTTTTGAACTAATCTTGTTGATATCTTCACCATACATAGTTAGATGAACAATTTTGGAATTATCTTTTTTCATATTTATGATATCTTTCCAATTTGAAAAAAATTCAATTTTAAAATTCCCTCCCCACGTTTCGTTTATCTTTTCTACAGTATCTTTTATCTCTGGATCTACTTCATTCATGTAAATTTTTGATGCACCAAGTGCTCTTGCAACTAACGCAACATGAGTTGTAACACGATCATCCCTCACTACTCTTTGTCCGATCCTCAAAACTTCAATAGTCATTTAGTACATTCTGTCACTATTATGCACTATTAATTTTTGTTGTCGAATCAAGATTTTGTTTAATTAGCATTTTTAATTTTTCAATATTTTTGCCAGTATTTGCAGAAATTGCTATCCAATTTTTATTTTCCAATAAATCAAGTTGTTTTACCTTTTCTAAAATCGCTTCATCACTCATTGATTCGGTTTTATTAAAAGCAAATAACAGATTTTGTCGTTTTACGCCTAATTCCATCAATGTTTTATAGCAACTAGAAAATTTTTTCTTTAACTTATTATTTTGCTCATTTGCGTCTATCACAACAATTACAATATCAGTAAAAGTTAATTCTTCTAATGTTGATTTGAATGCCTCAATTAGATAAGCAGGAAGTTTACTAATGAATCCTACAGTATCTGAAATAAGAACCCACTCTCTATCCAGTTTAAATTTTCTTACAGTAGTCGTTAGTGTAGTAAATAACTTATGATCTTCCTCATTTTTTTCTCCTGTTATACTATTAAACAAAGTGGTCTTTCCAGCTGATGTGTATCCAGCTAATGAGATTGTTCTAAAACCAATTCTTTTTCTTGACTGTCTATGGAGTTCTCTTTGTTTACCTGCTTTTTGTAATTTTGCTCTAACACTGACCATTCTATTTTTAATGTCATTATAGTAAACATCAACTTCAAATTTTCCTATTCCCATAAAACCTGGCTGTTCACCCATCTTTGATAACCTAACTTTTTCTCTGGCTCTCGACATCTCATATCTTAGCTGAGCTAATTTCACTTGCATTTTAGATTCAGTACTAGTTGATCTACTCTCAAAAATTTCTAGAATTAATGATTCTCTATCAAGAACTTGAATTTTTAACTCTGCGGCTAGATTATAATTTTGACTAGGTTTCATCACTTCATCAAAAACTATGACATCTGGCTGCATTTTTGTTACAAGATTTTTTAAATCATCAATTTTTCCTCCACTCAACCCAAATTTTGGACTATTAAGAAATTCTTGTTTTATCAAATGTAATATTTTACAGTCAGCAGCCTCACACAGTCCTTCTGCCTCTGAAATTGCGTCATCATCGTAATATGTGATTAAAATACATGATTTCAAGCATAATCACGTTCTCTATCTCTGGATTAATTTTTCAACATTCATGTTGAGTACAACTTCACCAATATCGCTTGCATACTCTGAGATTCTTCTTATATTTTCAGTAATTCTCCTCACTCTAAAAGACGTCTCTTCATCTTTTATGCTTTTTAATAGATCAAGTACTTTTTTTTCATATTTTAATACGTTATGAGATTCTGCAATAGCTTTTTCCGCTCCAGCATAATCATTTTTGAATAATGCTAAACATGTATCATCAATAACATTTAGTGAGAAATCACTCATTTCTTGAATCTTATCAATTATTTTACCAGGAATTGGATCTTCAAAATCTAATATGTCCTGAGATAGACTTACAGCATGATCTGCTAATCTTTCAATATTTTTAACAATAATTCTGTAACCCATACAATCTCTAGCATTGGCAAATCCCATCTCTTCAAGCATATGAGAGTTCTCAATAGCTATTGTTAGTTGTCTGATAATGTAGAATGAGAATCTATCCACATCATCATCACTATTTACCACTTCTTGCGCAAGCTCTTTGTTATTTTCTTTAAGCGCTAATAACGCATCATTTTGCATTGCTTTTGATAAATGGAGCATTCTTTTGAATGCACCATCAATTGATAGTTCAAGTAAATTTATCAGTACTTGTATGGTTATTTCATTTGTAGAATCTGCAGTTATTTCCGCACCCATTAATATTTTTTTTACAGTATTACGAATAGCAATTCTTTGATTTGGATCAATTCTCCCATTTTCTGGTTTAACATTTATTGTTTTATAGCGAAGAAAAAATAGTGCAATCAATTTTCTTGTGATCGTATGTTTGTCATCTGTCGAAGTTATTTTCAATGTTGCAGTATCTTGTGTGGCACGTCTACCAAAATTAACAGGTTTGATCTCTATAACAGAAGAGCCTTGTCTTACAACACTTACCTGGTCTCCTTGCTTTATACCCTGATCTCTTATCCAGTCTTTAGGTAACGATACTATGTATGATGATTTTCCAGTAAACTGAATTTTTCTAATTTGTTCCTTATCCGTCATATTTCACACCATCTATATAGAAAATATAAAGTATACGTAGATATCTGAAAATATATTTAGATTGTTCATGCCTACTGATACCCTAAAGATTGTAGATTTAGAATAATATGTCAGTGTGATAATTTCAAAACATGGATAATGTACAGAAATTAAAGCACACGATTGATGCATTATTTGGTTATGGAGTATCAAAAGCACTCCCAAAAGATATTGAGATAATAATCTCAAAAAGAACAGGAAAAATACGTAATGTTAATCATAACGGGATTTTATTATTTACACTAAGGACAGATGGAGGCTTGGCAATTACACGTTATTGTGCAGAAATATTTCTGAAAAATAAGAAATTTCGTGAAAACTGTCTTGAGATTGATAAAGAATCAATGCCATTTGTGGAAGAAGGAAGATCTGTTTTTTGTCAGCATGTTGTTTCATGTGGTCCTAATGTGAAAATAGGTGCCGATGTCCCAGTTTTGTATAAAAATAAAGTAATAGGTGTTGGGAAAGCCGTACTTTCAAACACAATGATAATAAATCAGGAAAGAGGGGTGGCCGTAAAGATTAGAGATAGTTTAAAAAGTCAGACTGATGGAGGAAATTTACCATGATGCGTGGAGGCAATCGCCAAATGCGAAGAATGATGGATAAAATGGGTCTCGACATGGAAGAGGTTGAGAATGTCCAAGAAGTCATTATTAAAACCGATAAAAAAGAGATAATCATCTCTAAACCCTCAGTCACAGAAATGAAGGCAAAAGATAATTCAATATTTCAAGTTGTTGCAGAAAGCTATGAGGAAAAAGAGTTAGAAGTACAAATTTTCAGTGAGGAGGACATTGCATTAGTATGCCAACAGGCTAATGTCAATGAAGAAAAGGCTAAGGATGCATTAGCAGAAGCAGAAGGGGATCTGGCTAGGGCAATCTTGATTCTAACAACAAATTGAATGATTTTAATAATGGAGTAAGGGGTTCAAAATAAAATGAGTCAGGCAACCACAAAAGTAGATGGCATAATTAAGACACTATCCGATCTAGAATCAAACATTGATTCATTAAATGAAAAATTAACTGATATGAAAAAACATCTTAACTCCATTACTCAAAAAGAGATTGAGCAGTTAATGGAAAAGACCAAGATTATGGCTACGGAAGAGGCTGAAAGGCTAATTGCAGCATCAAAGACCAAGGCTGAATCAGAATCTACAGAAATTCTTCAAGAAGGAGAGAAGAAATTAGTGGAAATACAGCAAAATATAGACACAAATTTTGATTCAGCAGTTAAAGATGCTGTTTCAACTATCATGAAAGTCTAACAACTCATTTGGGACAGATATCACATCTATATTCTACTCTAACTTTTCACAAATTTAGTTGAATTTTTTCCTCCATAAACCCTAAATTTTAAAGAATCTCATCATAATTATTACATATCTAAGAGATGCCCGAATTGGAATTGCTACAGAGTTAGGTAAACCGTACTATAGGTTTTCAAAAATTTTAAAGGATTTAGGTATGAATTATGACTCAATTTTACCAAGTGATATACCATATTTTGATGGTGATATTGTACTTACTACGGAACAGGAAGCCCAAAAAAATTCATCAGTACCACTTCTTTTTGATGATATTGCTGAGAAAGATATAGTAGTAATTCAAGGATTAATCTCAAAAAAGCTGGCTTCAGGATTTAATGATGACCAATTACTATTAGGAGTTGATCCAGGTAAACAGATTGGTTTGTCGGTTTACTATCTTGGAAATGAGATTCTAAATTCCTTTTTTGTCTCAACGAATAAATTAATTGAAAAGATAATCAATATTCTAGCAGAATTACAAGCAAAGCAAAAGATAATCAAAATTGGAAATGGTGACATGCAAATGGCGAATGAGATTGTTCAACTGTTAAATCTAAAATTTTGTTCAAACTTTGAAATTGAATTTGTAGATGAGAGAAACACATCATTAAAAATTAAAAATTTCAATCAAAGAGGAAAAAGAGATATGCTGTCAGCTCAATTTATCACACAAAGAAGCGGACACTGGCATTCTGTTTTACCATTATCAATTACAGGATAATCCATCATTAAACTAGTATGTTCAAAAAACATACATATTTATTGATCTTTCAGGGGTTTTTTTTGAAATAGATCTTATTTTCTATATAAATCAATAAAATTTTTATATCTTTTTCCAATTTTTTTGGAATTATTTCTAAGATCAGCCTTATATATGCATAAATTCTATATAATATGCGAACAAAAATGACATGTAAAGGAATTTGCACAAGATACAAGGCACAAAAACCAGTAGGAACTGGACGTTATGCCTCAGGTCAGAGACGTTGTCAAATTTGTGAGATTTTTATAAAATGGGAAGGATTATGGTGTCCATGTTGTGGTTACCGACTAAGAACCAAACCAAGAAATCTGAAATACAAGGCAAAACTTCGAGCAAGAGTAGAAGCAGAAGCTGAATCACAAAAAGTTCAAGCACAAACCATTGAAATTCCATCAATTAGTGGAGTTGAAGCATTTGAGGGTGATTTTGTAAAAAATACACTAACATCTGCAGTCAATGAAGGTTGGACTAAAACAAAGACAGTTGAAGAACTAAGGAAAGCTAAAGCACAAGGCATGACAATCAAAAAAGCCAAAGAGCTTGTCAAGGCTGCATTTGACTCGAAGAATGAACCGATAGCAATAAAGGCATAATCAATCAAAACTTTTTGTTGTCAGGTGGATACACTAAGAAATTAGTGAATATCAATGAACGTTCATTCCTAGTTCAGATACTAAACTATGAAAATGGTAATTTTATTTCAGTCACTGAGGGTTTAGAAAATATTGGTGGTATGATAGTATCAATCAATTCAGGTCCAGTTCCTTCAACATCTACAATAATACCACCAAAATCAGAGGCATTATTCTTGAAATTAGTTTCGGAAAGGATTGCGTATACAAGACAGGGCATGTGTCTAGTTACTGGGAACTTTGAAAAAGCATTAGATAAAGAAATAACAAAACAGTTAATGAATGCAATATTGGAGGAATTAGAATAATGACAAACGATCTTCGCACTTTTCTAAATCAGATTAAAAAGACTAAAGATCTAAAAACTATCAAAAAGAGAGTTTCCACAAAATTTGAGATTGCAACGATCACAGAACAGTTCGAAAATTCTAATGCATTATTATTTCAAAATGTAATAGGACGAAAATTTCCAGTCGTATCTAATCTTGTGGGAACTAGAGCTAGATTTGCTCAAGCTATAGGTGCAAAACCATCTACTATTCATCAAACAATGGTAAAGGCAATCAATGCTTCAAAAAAACCAAAGTTATCACAAGATGCAAAGTTTTTTGAAAATTCTTCAAAAGACATCTCAATACTTCCAGTCGTTGAACATTTTCTAAACGAGTCTGGCCCTTTTATTACATCATCCATAGTTCATACAAAAAACCAAGAGAAAAAATATCAGAACTCATCTGTTCATAGATTGATGCCAATTGGCAAGAAATCCTTCTCGATTCGTATGGTTGAAGGACGAGATTTACACAAATCTTTCATTTATGCAAAACAACATGGTGAGGATCTACCTATTGCAATTACTGTTGGTGTCCATCCTGCCATTACTATAGCCAGTGCATTCCAGGCTGAATGGGGAAAAAGTGAGGCTGAAATCGCAAATTCTCTACTAAATAACAAACTCACTTTGACAAAGTGTCCAATATCAAAAATTTCTGTTCCTTCAACTGCAGAAATTGTAATGGAAGGAAAAATCTTGCAAGATAAGACACACTCAGAATGGATGGTTGAGATGCTTAGAACATATGACATGCCTAGAAAGGCCCCAGTAATTGAGATAGAAAAACTCTATTTCAGAAATAATGCTATTTTCCATGATATACTGTCTGGTTATGGTGAGGCTCGATTACTTATGGGAATGCCAATAGAATCCAAACTAAACGGAATTTTGAAGAAAAAATTCTCACAGACAAAGCAAGTAGTTCTTACAAGTGGGGGTTCAAATTGGCTACATGCTGTAGTACAGATTTCTAAGACAAAAACAACCAATGTTAAAAAAATTATTAATGAGACTTTTGCATCTCATAGATCACTCAAAATGGTTACTGTTGTAGACGATGATATTGATCCAACTGATTCTTCTGCTATTGAATATGCTATGGCAACAAGATTCCAAGCAGACAAGGATTTAGTAATCATAAAAAATGTGAGAGGTTCTAGTTTAGATCCATCAAGTGATCAGAAAAAACTCCGAACTGCTAAGATGGGAATAGATGCGACAATACCATCATCAAAAAGAATTGAAGGATTTAGACTTGGAAAAATACGTAAATTTAAAACAAATTTCTAAGGATTCGTTATAGACCAGAATCTACCATAAGTGCAATAAATAATACTGCAAGATACGGACTTGAAAATTTGAAAAGTACCCATGATGATTTCTCAGTAGGTTTTGCAACTACCCAAGCACTTAGAAGAATCATTAAGATGCCAGAAGCAATTGCAGTGTAAAGGTATACCTCACCCATTACAGGTTCTCCTGTATCAGGGTTTACCAAAAAGAATGGCACGACACTAAACAAAACCATCATCAATGTTGTACCAGCGATAACTCTTGCAGATGTTTTTTCCGATAATACTGCGGTTAACATTGGAACATCTACTTTTCTATAATCATCTCGGAAATGCAATGTAAGTGCCCAGATATGCATTGGAATCCATATGAATACTAGACCTGCAATTATTAATCCAAAGTCCCACAAGCCAGTAAGAGTTACTGCAGCAAATCCAATCATTGCTGGTGCACCACCAGAGAATCCTCCAAGAATGATATTTAGCTGACTCTTTCGTTTCAAAGCATGACTGTAAACTAGAATATTATCTGCTAATCCAAATAACATAAACGCACCACACCAAATTCCATTCCAAAATGATGTTGTATATGAAATTCCAAAGGCACATGCAATTGATATAGCCGCTAGCACTAGTCCAAAGTCTCTAGCCTTTTCAGCTGGGAATATTCGTTTACTTGGAATTGGTCGCTCTTTGGTTCTATCCATTATTGCGTCAATATCTCGATCATGATAATTTGTCAGTGTATTGGCAGCTGCAGAACCTGCTGCAACTCCAGCAATCATTAGAATCCAAGTTCCGATTGAGATCTCTACATCATACACATTTGATGCAGTTATAGCAGCGCCAAATGCTGTAAAAACTAAAAGATACCAGATCTTTGGTTTTGTTAACTCATAATATGTCTTGAATCTAATCTTGGTTGATGTTTCCTGCATGTTATTTCATATCTCTAGAAAAATAAATACCACACTATTAG
>CAYQPZ010000027.1:0-13039 GCA_964419505.1 uncultured Candidatus Nitrosopelagicus sp.
GAACCCGCGTCACAGGGTTGGAAACCCCGAATACTAACCAGGCTATACTATGACTGCATAAAGGGGGAAAAATTTCTTCCTAAATAAAAATGGTTTTTTCATACTCGTAAACAAGTCTATTTGCAACAACATGAGCTTCTAAGGATTCAGTACCTATAGAAAATGACTGTTCTCCTATAACTTTGTCCGTTTCTATACCAAAGTGACCTTTTTGAAATCCTCCTATTATAACACACGTGCCATCAGTGATTTGTTTCGCTAATCGATCAAAAGTAGTCACTCCATTTCCTTTCGTTGTTAATCCAATTATCTGAGTTGGTTTGAGGTCAAAAATTAGTTGTGATATACTTGAATCCTCTATTTCCATTAGTGTTTGATCATCAGAAGATGATCTAATACTTTTTTGAACGAACAATTGTTCTATCAATCCCTGAAAACGATGATATGATTTGGGTAATCGAATATTATTGTTTATAGTAATTACTTTGTTGTTTATAGTGTGAACATAAACTTCAAATTTTCTTTCATAGAATGCAGGTGTCGTACAAATAGATAGTAATGTTAGATGGATTAAATCTGGCCGTCCACGTTTGATTTCATTTTCAATTCCTTTCATCGCAGCAAAGTGCCAAGAATTATCAAGTAGTGTATTTGAGGGATCTTTTCTAAATTTTTTTGAATATGATATAACTGATGGATGGCTGTACATACTTTCAGGTATTAATTCAAGTGATGATTCGACTAAAATTATTGTGAGCATGTGATTAATGTGGATGTTTGTGTTTATTGATGTTTAGTTATCCAGATGTACAGCCACTATATCCACATTCAATACAAATACTACATCCCTCTATCAACACCAGTTTATTTTTACATGTAGGACATAGATTCTCTTCTCTGCTATCTTCTTTTTCGATTATAACTTCTCTTGGTTTTTCTTTTGGTGGTGTTATTTTTAGTGCATCATGAATCTGCTTTGAGATATATGTATTTGAGATATTATCGCTAATGTAGTCATACAGATACTGTGTAGCAGTGACATCAAATATCTTTTCTGCATTTTCACTTGTCATATGAAGCACTTGTTGGTGTCTGGAACCGTCACGATATACTGTAATTCCCTTAAGTCCAATCTCATGGGCAAGTAGATATGCAGCCTTGACGTCTTCTGCAGAGACATCATTTGGCATGTTTATTGTCTTTGCAATCGCGTTACCAATCCAGTCTTGCCACACTGCCTGAGCCATGAGATGATCAGACCAGTGAATATCCATTGCTGTAACAAAGATTTTTTGCATCCATTCTGGAATCTCTGGGATTCCTCTAACTGAGCCATAATTATCGGCAACTTTTGCTAGTAACTCTTCACTGTAGATTCCATTCTCTTTTAGAACTGCTTCAAATATCTTGTTTGTATAAAAGAATCTCCCAACTGTGACCCTCTTTTCAAAAACTAAAGCAAATGTTGGCTCCATTCCATTTGAGCAGTCAGCGATCATTGATAGTGTGCCAGTTGGTGCTACCGTAGTAGTAAGTACGTTCCTTATTCCATGTTTTTGAATTTTTGC
Source organism: uncultured Candidatus Nitrosopelagicus sp. (assembly GCA_964419505.1). Lineage (GTDB taxonomy): Archaea > Thermoproteota > Nitrososphaeria > Nitrososphaerales > Nitrosopumilaceae > Nitrosopelagicus. The sequence continues at coordinate 1,569 of CAYQPZ010000027.1, forward strand.
GATCAATGCATCCCAATCATAAGAATGTGAGTGTTTTGCTTTTTCATAATAACCTGAAATGGGGATCTTTCCTTCAGGAAATTCCGTCTTTGAACACAATGGAAATGCACCACGTGATTGTGCAAGTGCTACACTTTCTTCCATTGAATAGTAGGATAATGCTTCAGACAGTTTACCCATAAACTCATAACCTTCTTCAGAATTGTATGGAATTCTTAACTTGTATAATAGATCTGCAACACCCATTACACCTAATCCAATTCTTCTAGAATCTTTTGATGCTACATTAATTTCGGGAACAGGATAATGATTAACATCAATTACATTATCTAAGAATCGTGTTGTCTTTCTAATTGTTTCTTCATATCTTTGCCAATCAAACTCGTATTGCCCATCAGCTTTTCTTTTTGTAAGTATTGCTAAATTAATTGAACCAAGATTACATGACTCGTATGGATATAGACTCTGTTCGCCACAGGGGTTGGTAGCTTTTAGTGGTCCGCCTCTTGCTTTTGCAAATACATTGTACTTGTTTATATTATCAAAGAAGATCAAACCTGGTTCCGCACTCTTCCACGCTGATGTTGCAATTAGATCAATCAAATGATGTGCATTGATCTCTCGTACAGCACTTTGATCACGTGTACTACGTAATGTGTATTTTCCATCTTCACTATTTACTAATACGTTCCAAAAGTCATCCCATATTCCTACGCTTACGTTAAAGTTCTCAAGAATTCCTGGTTCGGTTTTGTTTGTGATAAATTTCTCAATGTCTGGATGCCAAACATCCATAATTCCCATGTTTGCACCTCTTCTTTTTCCTCCTTGCTTGACGACTTCGGTTACTGTGTTGATTATATTCATGAATGTAACTGGACCTGAGGCTACTCCTGATGTGGATGCTACTATATCGCCTTCTTCTCTCAGTTCCGAGTAATTAATACCTACACCACCACCTGATTTGAAAATTAATGCTGCGTCAGATGTTGATTTCATTATTCCAGCCATGTCATCAGGCATTCCAAGAACAAAACATGCAGATAACTGTCCTAATCTACCACCTGCGTTCATCATTGTTGGTGAGTTTGGAAGGAATGTTTGTGATGTCATTAAATTAAGATATTCAGTTATTCTTTCTTCATAATCGTCAAATTTCTTGGCAGCTAATTGTGTTAAGACCTGTTTAAAACCAATTTTTGCTTTTCCTTTCTTTGCAATGTCAATGTACCCATTAACAAGTCCTCTGAAATGATATTGGTTAAGATAGTAATTACCTATCTTGAATTTATAATTAAATTGATCGAGTTTGGAGAGATATTCTTCTGCCTCAGACACATCTTGTTGTAGATTTCCTGAATTGCTGAATACTTTATCATCATACAATAAATCACCAACACCAATTAAAATTGCAACTCGTTCAAACATAGCAAATGGAGTCTCAGTTATTTCGTTTTTGTTGTTTCGTAGTAGGTATCTAGAAGCTAAGACACGTAGACAATTAAGATCAAAGTTCTTTGATACGGAATCAAGGGTCTGTGTGTTTAACACTTTCATCTTTTCATCGCGAACTTTTCTTCTCTCGTGTCTATATAGGATATAGGCTTTTGCGATCTCACTATGACCTTGTTCAATTAGTGTTGATTCTACCATGTCTTGTATATCTTCAACACTTGGAGCCCTTGTTGTGGAAAAACCCTGACTTACAAGTTTTTCGAGTACACCATTTGCTAATTTTTCTGCAAGTGATCGATCACCTTGGTTAGTAGCCATTAATGCCTTATAGATCGCATTCGTAATCTTATTCTGATCGAACCTGGATGTCTTTCCATTTCTCTTGCGAATTTCCGCGAAAGAACTTTCTATCTGTGAATTTTCAACCAAAATATAATCCCCAGTATAGTAAAAATGATTGGGAATAAAAGTTCTATGGCAATTAGTTCTCTAGTAGGAGCTAAACATTTTTCACAATGCTCCAAAAAATTTCGTTTTGGTCTTTGCTAACTAATCCCCACAAATTATTTTGACAGATTTTGATCGTAGTACATTAAGTAAAGAGAAAACGAATTTCGTATTATATGATATATGTTGATTTACAAGATGGACATTTATCTACTAGTTTCTCAGTTTTATAGCCACAATTACCACATATTGGAACATGTTTGGTTGGTTTGAATGACGAAATTAGCGAGGATGCCTTTTCAATGATTGTTTTGATCTCTGAAGACTTTGATTTACTATCAATCTGGATCTTTACCATGGTTCCTCCAGTGAGAGTTTTTGTTCGCTTATTACATTTAACGATTAAATCATTTTTGCTATTCATAGAACCAAGTTTTTCCCCAACAAGTGATAGACCCTGTGAATATGAACCATTATTAGTCAGATCTACTATTGAATTTTTTCCATATTTGTCTCCATCAAGTGTAACAAATCGTGATATTCCATCACTATCAACCATTGTAATTTTAACATTGATTCCAGCCTCTTCGCCCTTTTTAGTTGCTATATCAATTGCGGTTTCAAGTACTTTGTCCAGAATTTCATTACCATCTTTGGTTTCTTTATGATCAAGAATTTGAAATACAGCCTCTTGTAAACCGACGAGATTCAACACCAACGAAACATTACTTCTCTGCATAAATTGTGTACTGTTTGCAAGGATTGGATTTACACCACGTCGTGTAAGATCTGAGACGTCTTTCTTTCGTATAGCCATAGAAGAAATTACAGGTTTCATCAATAAGGCTAATCTTGCTCTAAAGTAAGTTTCGTCTTTATTTGATTCAAATGCAAGTCGTGGAAGATTAATTGTCACTGAACCAAGTATGATTGACGCTGTAGAACTCTTTTCTTGAAGCTTTATGCCAGTTGTTGAGCATGAACCTTTTGAGAATATGACATTACCTCCAATAGAAATAATCTCGGACAAAATCTTGGAAACATTAGAGACTTTACCTTTTTCATAATCAATGACTAATCCAATTTTTGGTAGTGGTGTCAACTCTGCATAGGATTTGTATGCAGATAGTATTGCTTGTATATTTTTCTGATCAGCAGATAGAGGTATTCTAAATGAGATTAACGTAGGTGTCTTATCATAACTTATTGAGGTTGATGATAGCGTGAATACCTTATGTAGCATCTTTTCAATTTCAGATGAATTCTTTGAATATTTCGCTAGTACTGTCACAAGTTCATCAACAACTACTTCTTGTGATGATTCCTTTGAAATTAGAATGAGAAATGTAGAAAGCAGTGTTGTCAAATCATCTAATGTCTTTGGTTGTGCTAATCGGGTCACGCCTAGATATTTTCCCTGTAGTTGTAATCCATTCTCAACAAATTCCTTAAGATTTAGGAATGATATATCAGGAATGAGAGACCATAAGCCAGGATTAGATATGTGTATGTCGCCTGACATATGTGCGTCAGCTATGTCTTTTGGTAGTGTATTCGTAAGTAGGTATTCTGCAAGAGTGTTTTTCCCACTAGTAAACAACAAATCTTCAACACCGTTTTGAATATTTTCAACATTTGTAAATAATTCTTGTATATCAAATACTGGCATCCCAAGTCGTGCTAATTTGTTTCTGTATTCCTCATGCCCATGTTCTAATAGTACGTTATTTACCATTTCACGAATTAATGAACCAGTAAGATAGGTCGTTTGGAATTTGTAAATACGATTTTCAACTTCTTCTGTAATTTTTTGTGATAATTCTAATGGAAGACTTCCTTCACGAACCAATGATTGTATAATCTTATGAGAATTAAATTCTTCAATTGAATCATGTGATGTTCTAACATACATCTTTCCACTTTCAATAATGGAACGTTCCTCGATCTGTCGTGCAAGACTTAATACTAATTTACCGAGATTTGTGATTGTATATCGTCTTTCAGATTTATTTAATGCAACTAAAGATTGTCTCAATAATTTTCTTAGATGGTACGCAAATTTTCCACTTTCTTTTTTTGATTTGAAACCAGCTAGGGATTTAAGTTCGGAATATGTCAGAGGACCTTTTGAATTTAATATTCTGAGAATGTCGATTCTGTTTGGACTGGCCATAACAGAGAAAATCATTCTGACACGCTTTGATGTTGATTGTAACATTCCGCCCCCTTCTGTGTTGTCGTTATCTAATTCAAGATCATCATCAATATCTGCATCTGCATCTACATCAAGATTTAATTCCTCATCAAAATCTTCTGCGTTATTCCCCATTGATTAAGTAAAAAAAAATTAACTAATAAGACTTGTGCAGTTATTAAACCGATCTGCCCTATTCTTTTTTTTGTATATCAGTTGAGAAGTCTACTGGTGACAGTTTTTGTCCACAGTTTGGACATTTGTTATTGTATTGTTTCATAACATCTTTAACAGACTTTAGCATTTTCATAATGCCAATCTTTTCGCCACATTTCCCACAAACAATTTCAACGGACATAAAAAAAATTATTTCTATCAAGTATAAAAATTAAGAAAAGAAATTTTAATTATTAAAATAAAAATTTTTACTGTTTTTCTAAAACTAGCCCGCGTTTGTCAAATCCAACAATTTTTGCTTCTGTCCCAATTGGTAGATCAGATGGTGTAGCAATATTAGGTAAAAATCCAGATATTCTGACGCCTGAGGCGTCATCTAGTTCCATAACTACCCAGGCATAAGGTGCAAATTCTTCAAATCCCTCTGGTGGCACAGTCATAATTGTATATGTTACAATTTTTCCTTTGCCATTAAGTATAGCATCTTCAAATTCCTTGTTACCGCATTTTTTACAGAAATAAACTGTTGCAAGATGTATTTCATTACATTTAGTACATCTTCTAGCTAAGACCTTACCTTCCTTGGCTTTCTCAATAAATTCAGGTTTTGCTGACAATTTACACACTTTGAAATATATGAACTGCACAACTTGCTCCAGTTGCACCAAAATTCTGTGTTAATCCTATTTTAGCATCATTGACTGTCCTTTCTCCTGCATTATCAGTTAATTGTTCAAAAACTTCTACTACTTGACCGACACCTGTAGCACCTATTGGATGACCCTTAGATTTTAGTCCGCCTGAAGGGTTAATCGAAATTGTGCTGTTTAATTTGGTTTCACCTTGACGTGCAGCAGTTGCACCTTTACCTTTCTCAAAGAAACCAAGATCTTCAGTATCAACAACTTCTGCAACAGTAAAACAATCATGAACTTCAGCAAAGTCTACATCCTTTGAGGTAATTCCTGCCATCTTGTATGCATCTGCCGCAGCAATTTTTGTACTTGGAATTGTTGTTAGATGTTCACGTCCTTGTAATGCTGCAGGTGAACCACCGCGTCCTGAACCAATTACCTTAACATAATCTTTTGAATGTTCTTTTGCAAAATTCTCATTACAAAGTATTACTGAACTTGCTCCATCAGAAAATGGACAGCAGTCATATAGCTTTAATGGACTTGCAACAACTGCAGAATTCATTACATCATCAATTGTAATTTTTTTTCTCAAGTGAGCTTTTGGATTTAGTATTCCGTTTTCATGATTTTTTACAGCTACACTTGCAAGATCTTCTTCTGTTGCATCAAATTCATTTAGGTATGCTCGTGCCATTGATGCAAATAAACCTGGAAATGATGCACCAGCTTGACCTTCATAAAAAAAATCAGAACAATAAGAAAAATATGTAGTTGTCCATTCAGTTCCTGTATGAGTTACTTTTTCGACTCCAGTAACTAATACTGCATCATAAAAACCCGCAGCCACGTTTGCAAATGCCTCTCTAAATGACACTGAACCACTTCCACATGCAGACTCGATTGAAAGTGATGGTCTTTCTGAAATTCCCAAATTACTCATAACAACAGGTCCTAAGTGAACTTGTTTGTCTGCTACACCAAATACATTTGAAATGTAACCTGCCTTGATTTCTTTTGGTTCTATCCCTGCACTCTCTATTGCACCTACTGACGCTTGAATTGTAATATCTGAAATACTGTCATCTAGTTTTCCATATTTTGTGCTTCCTGCACCTAAAACGCAAACGCTTTCCACGAAAAATTGCTGACCTGTTCCCTATAAAAATTGATCAAAAAATTACATTAAGGTATGATGATAATACACTCTATGAAAAGAATTCAGAGTTTACAAATTACAAAAAATAAAATTTATTCAAGGGATGTTACCAAATCAACAAAAAAAACTGTAGAGTTATTCAAAAATGAAATCGCTCAGTATTATGATAGTAATGGTTTTCTTTCTTGGTCCAGCAAACGACACAAATACGTAATTTTAGGAACAAATTCGCCAAAAGAAGGTATCTGTGAATGCCCACAATGTAATACAGGACAACTAATGGTTATCAAATCATTTACAACAAAAAAACGGTTTATTGGTTGCTCAAATTATTCTAATGGATGTAAGGCTTCATCTCCACTTTTACAAAAAGCGATGCTTCGAGTAATCAAGAAAAAGTGTGTCACTTGTGCATGGCCAACAATAGTCTTTAGGTATTCTAGAAAGCAACAATGGCGAAGACAATGTGCAAACATTAACTGTGAAAGCAGAAAGGTTAACGCCTAAAGTCAGAATAGATATCAGTTCTTCGATTTTTTAACAAAGGAAGTTTTTTTCTTATCTCATGAACTTTGTCTAATGAAATGTTAACATATCCAATTCCCTGTCGCTTCTTCATATCTAGAAGTATTCTTCCGTATGGATCTACTGCAAGACTTCGTCCAGAATACACATGACCAAGATGATCTGGTGCTATAACATAACATCCATTTTCAATTGCACGTGACTTGTTTAGTGTAATCCAATGTTCTTCTTTCATTGGACCATTAACCCATGCTGATGGTGCAAGTAAAACTTCTGTTCCTCGTGCTGCTAATGAACGTGATATTTCAGGAAATCGTAAATCATAGCAGATCATCATACCTACCTTTCCTACAATTGTTTTTGTTGGCATAGGAATCAAATTACCTGAATGCATTTTGTCTGATTCTTTAAAGCCTAAAGCATCGTAAAGATGGATTTTTCTATATTTTCCAATAACTTTACCACTCTTGTTTACAATAAATGATGTATCATATACGCGATCTTTTTTTCTGCTTTTTTCGTACATTGTTCCAACAACGGTAATTGAATTTTTTCTTGCAGAATCACAAATTGTTGAAACAAATTCTCCAGTAATTGTCTCTGCTTCCTGTGCAACTTGTCTAGCTGTTTGTGCCTTAGGCGTGTAAAACATCATGTATTCAGGAAATGTGCACATGTCTGCATTATTTTTTGCAGCTTGTTTGATGTAATCTAAGATCTTTGGTAGATTTTTTTTCTTATCAGTAGATGCTTTGAACTGTACAAGTGCAATCTTTGACATGATGAGTGTAAAGATGGTTGAAATAAAAAGATAGTTTAGAGTTGATTTCCAGCTAGAAACCAATTCTCTTTTGGATTTTCATCAAAGACTACTATCACATGTTCTTCTTTTGTTTTTAAAATCTCAACTGCAGATTTGGTAATAGCTTTTGCAAAATCCTGTTTTTGTTGGTCTGAACGACCAGGATAAAGTGATACCTGTATGTATGGCATGAAATTATTTTACGTTACAGTAATTTAATTGATCTAATTATCTCCAATCGTCTCTACTGTATCCATATCTTGTGCCATAACTAGAGTCTGAACGATGAGTTTTTTTGAACAAGAAGCCAATTCCTAACCCTAAGAAAAATCCACCAATGTGTGCAAGATATGCAACTCCACCACCTGCAACACCAAATCCACCTATGAAGAATGGTAACAAGTTTTGAAAAATAAGCCAGAATGGTAAAAAGTACATTGCTTTGATGTGTAGCATTCTCCAAAAGAATCCCAACATTAAGAACGTCATGACTTTAGCGCGTGGAAAAATTACAAGGTATGCACCAAGTACACCAGATATAGCACCAGATGCACCAACAGCAGGAATTCCACTTCCTGGATCACCCATAACGTGAATCAAACCAGCTCCTACTCCCCAAAATAAATAGATGCCAAGATATTTTATTTTTCCAAATTTTGCCTCAATGTTGTCTCCAAATATCCAGAGAAACAACATGTTACCACCTAAATGCATCAGACCACCATGCATGAAAGTTGAAGTTAGCAACGAAAGTTCTGGAATTGCAGGACAACTAACTATGTTAACACCAGTATCAATACCACTAATTTGTCCTGTAATACAACCAGGAACAGCTCCCCAATTCAAGAACATATTCATTGCTTGTCTGTTTGAAAATTCAAAAAATTGTCCAGTTACAGCGACTTCGGCAAAAAAGATGACCACATTGATGATGATTAACGCAATAGTAAGTGTTGGTTTGAATCCTGGAGGGTGTGGATTCTCATCTTTTAGTGGAAGCATGTATCACTCAAAGTTTATTTAATTTCTATAAGAATTTTCAGTTTAAACTGAAATTATTCCCTGCTTAATCAAAAACTGAATTCCATTTGCAAAAGTGTTATCGTCAATTTGACCGTCAGACCACCACGCTGCATTGTTTCTAACCCAATCTGGAATTACTGCATCGGTGTTTTGTGCGCCACTCTGAGTTGCTGGAACAACAATTATTCCTTGCTTGATCATATACTCCAGTCCAGTTGCAAATGAATTATCGTCAATTGCGCCATCAGACCACCACTTTGCATTATTTTTCACCCATTCAGGAATTGTTACAGTCTGTGATGGTGCAGTAGAAATTCCTACTTCAAACATTTGAGAAGACTTGAAGTATGTATCATAATTTGCAAATCCTTCACCTGTAAGAATTAGATTAATTGTGTGAAGACCATCATCTGGGATTGTAATCATATGCGTTGCAATGCCCTCTGGTGATTTTACACCAACATATTCTTCTGGATTGTCACCTGTTACAAGATTGAATTGATTTCCCTGTGGATCAATTAGAGCAAATGCATAGATTACATCTTTTACTAAATTACCATTTGCATCAAAGAACGAAAATTCAAATGGAATTTCATCTCCAACTCCGTATTTTGATTCCCAGTGTATGATAGCTTTGTATCCATTATCAAATGACATATCAAATGAATTTTTTTCTATGTTACCTTGTGGTATCAATTCAAACTTCATTGTTTCAGACAACTCATGGGAAGTACCAAGTACTTGATTGATTCGTTGTAATTCACTTCCAGTTACCAGAAAATGGATAATGTTTTCAGTTTCAGATGAATATGGGTCAACTAGCAAAACACGTTGATCAACTTCAACACCATCAACATATCCTTTGAATGATGTTTCAGGATTGTATGGCTGGAATGATTTTGGAACTCTAATCTCTTCGTGTACGACTTGTACCAGTTCAACGTAATCAGGTGACCAATCAAATGGCATGTCAAATGTTATAGAATTATTATTTGGTTTAAAAGAAAAATTTTCTACGTCATCATAGTAGGTTTTTACAGTTACAGGAATCTCTTGTGCTGATGCAGTTTTAATGAAAAAGCTTTGATCTTGTGCAACACTAACAAAAGTATCAAAGTAAAGTGGCTCTGCAACTAGAGTTCTTGGACTTGTTGCGCCCTCGATTGAAACTTTTACGTTGTATAATCCTCCTTTATCAAATATTGGACCAGTAACTAATGGTCTTCCATCACCTCTTGCAAACAGACCTCCTGCAGTTCCATGTACTTCGCCAAATGTTTCAGTGCACTTCCAAGGTTTAGGATCATAACAATCAGTTTTTGGTCTAACTTCTACATTTAGTGTACCATCTTCATCGTAGAAATATTCTCTAACCAGAAGGTCGCCAGATCTCCATACCTCAACACGATAAGTTACTTGATCAAGATTAGTGTCTGTTAGCATATCATAGAAACGAATTGCGATGTTAGCAGACTCTACTTCACCTGCAGTCATATCAGCAGGATCTAATTGTGTAAAAACTGTAACCTGCATGTTACCAAAACTTATTGGAGGAGCAATATCACCACCAAGTCCGTGTGCAAAGGCAGTGTCAACAAAGAATGGTATTGATGTTATACTAAGTACAAGTAAAAAAATAATTTTGTAGTACAATTACTGAAGTAGGTTGAAAATCCCTATTTAATGATTCGATAAATTTCACTGTTAAAGCGTCTTCCTTTTTATTATCTTACACTTGAGATGGTATGATGAAATTTCTTTTTGCACTTTTACTTGTTCCACTACTAATAACTCCAGCATTTGCTGCTGAACCTCTTCTTCCAGAAGACTATGAACAAATCTTACCATCAGAACAAGGAACACTGAACATTGGATTATCAGTTGTTCCAGAACCAGAACCAAATTCTGTATCAAAATTACACATTGCTTGGATAAAACCAACTTTCAACAAGATTCAAGAGCACATTGACTATACAGTAACAGTAGTAAAAGACGGTGAGAACATATTTGGACCAATACCACTCACACATACATCAGTTGGAAAGGTAAAGATTCCTGTAGAGTTTACATCTTCAGGAGAACATCAAGTGATAATTGAGATGGAAGGGATATTATTTCAACCAATCCCAGTAGAAACAACAGTTTTTACAATTAATGTGGGAGAAGATAGTTCACCACAACCAACTGAAGACACTGATGAGGGTGGCGGATGTTTAATTGCAACTGCGGCATTTGGTTCAGAGATGTCACCACAAGTTCAGCAACTAAGAGAAGTCCGTGATAATGTTGTAATGCAAACAGCATCAGGTCATGCGTTCATGACAACGTTCAACCAAGTTTATTATTCGTTTTCACCATATGTGGCAGACTTTGAAAGAGAGAATGTAATATTCAAAGAGACGGTCAAGGTTACACTAACACCAATGCTTACATCGTTTTCTATTTTATCACATGTACCAATTGATACAGAACAAGAAATGTTAGGATATGGTATTGGTGTGATACTACTCAATATTGGAATGTACTTTGTTGCTCCAGCAGTTTTGATTACAGTACTACGAAAAAAACTTAGAAAGTAAAATTATCTTTTCTTTGCAAACGATGCAACACCAATTACAATTCCAACTATTCCTAATCCGATTGCCGCAAACATAATTCCAGAACTATCATCTGTTGGTTGGTCTTTCAATTCATTAATTGTTTCTTGTAATTCTCTAATATCCCCACGTAGATCGTCAATCTCTCTGTTAAAGTCGTCAATTTCTACTTGATTAGGTTCAACTGGAGGAAACTGTAGAAATGATGGATCTTCCACTTTTGTAGGATGTAGTGCTAGGTTTACACTAGTATCATTAATGGTTCCAAGAAAATTTAGTTGTGACCATCCAGAAAATGTTGGAGTGATTGGTGCCTCATACTTGCCAGGAATATCAGTTGGTTGTAATGGTAGTGTAATTGATTCATCATCAACTATGAGTTTTATCTTCAAAGTTTTTTTCAAACCTTCAATACCTTTGGTAGATACAAATTCTTGGTCTGCTGGCTCAAGACTCT
>CAYQPZ010000028.1:0-13016 GCA_964419505.1 uncultured Candidatus Nitrosopelagicus sp.
TTATGACATAATTCAGTAATATCTTCCTCAGCGGTAGGATCATCAGCAAGAACAATAAGAATTTGACCAACCTGCAGTTTAGAAAGTTCAACCGTGGTTTGTAGCGCCGGAGATGGACAGTATAGTCCTCTTACGTCTAATTTTTTGTTTGGTTCCGAAATTTTAACCACTCATTAAAAATTTAATCTGTTGATATAAAAAACTAGTTTTTTTTAGCTATGCCTATTCAGGAATCTCAGAGGATCATCCTAGTCATGGTTGGTATATCTCTCGTCCTAAAGGCATATGGATCATACCCTTCAAAATTTATTTTATATGAAATTCTTTTCAGAGCAAATATAGCTAATCTGAATGCAACATCCCAGAGATGGCTTTTCTTAGTATGCATATAGAATTTGTATGATGCGTTAAATAATGAAAAGAACTTTGGGTAGAATTCTCTAACATACCAATCAATGTATTCCTTGGAATTTTCTATTTTATACTGTATATGCTCTAATACTTCACTTCTTGATACATAGCCTGTGTTTTCAATTGATACGCTCTTTTTACTTAAGGCTGAAATTATATCATCAAGGGAATTTTCAGATTCTATTAAATTTGTACACCTCCCAATTGTAGAAACAATATGTGAATCACTTCCTGCTATAACATCAAGATTGTGTTCTTTGGCAAAAATCTCAGCTTTTTTATTAGAAAATATGTCAATATTTGAACTATTAAAAACCTCAAACAGATCACATTTTAGAGAATCCTCACGTAATGCATCAATTAGACTGAATGGGTGTGGAGCAACTGTTACAGCCCCTTGTGATCTGGCGGCATCCAATATTTCGTCTAATGTTTGATTTGATTTGATCTCTTCAGAAATTCCATAAACTAGTACATGTGCCTCTTTATCAGTTGTAACCTCTTCAGCAGGATATACCTTAAGACTTGAGAATTTTTCATGGTTTCTCTTATACTCTAACATCTGCTTATATCCATCCAATGTATTATGATTTGTCACAAACAATACGTCTAGATCTGCTTTGAGTGATTGCTCAAGCTGAGATTGTACACTTACATCACAATCAAATGGTGGTTCTAGATCTCCTAAATGATCATTTGAGTGTAAATTATGGCAGTGAAGCTCAGTTCTAAGATAATTCATTCCTAAAAATATAATACATTTTGAACTAATTAACTAATCTACGCTATCTAAACAAATCTTCGTCTTCATCACGTATTATAGAACTAATACCATCATTTTTTGATTCAAATTTATAATTTTTAATAATTGCAATAGGAGATTTGTTTGTCTTACCCATAACCAATTCAGATGCTGAACAAAGCTCATCAACAACTGCTATAGCAGTGACACGCATAATCTTTCCGAACGTATCAGGTTTTTCTTCATAACTTTTTATTGATTCAATTCCAGCAATTCCAATCGCATGATCTGTTTGTCCTAATCTAAATGGACGACCAAATGTATCTGAAATTATAACTGCAGTATTTTTTCCTGTCACCTGAAGAATAAAATCTCTAATTCTTTTTGCTGATCTATCAGGATCTACTGGTAATAATGTCGCAAATCCTTTTTCCACATTACTTTCATCTATTCCTGCATTAGCACAAATGAAACCATGATTTGTTTGTACAATAATTACTCCATGTTCCATCCTAACAATTCTTTTAGATTCTGATAGTATAACTTCAACTAATTTAGGATCTTTCCCATATGCAGATGCAATTCCCACAGAAAGTTCAGATGGAATTACAGATTCGAGGTTTATTACACGGCCCTCTTGTTTTGATATAATTTTTTGTGAGATTACTATAACATCACCATCATCAATTGGATTCTTACTTGTTGACAGAATCAACTCAGTGATATCATCACCTGGTTGAACATCAGCCTTTATTTTTATCGGTGTGACTTGAATACTCATCCTAAATTAGAAAAATATTCATCATAATTTAATTTTTGGTGGAAGTTAAGATTGAACTAGTGGTGTTTTGAGATTAAAATGGTCGTTAATAATAGGTAGAATCTTTGAAAGATCCTTTTCTTCTAAACTAACAGTTGCCAAATCTTTGACTAAATCTTGTGCTCTATATGCAATTCCTAATCCACAAACATCAAATAATTTAATATCATTTGCACCATCTACAACAACTACAGTGTCCTCTTTTTTCTCATTCCATTCATCACTTTTGATTTTTGCTGATTTAGCTTTATCAGAATCAACATGAATCTTTACTCCATCTAACTTGTTATCGTTAAAAATTAATTCATTTGAAAAAACATAATCAAGATTCAATTCTTTTGCTAATCTATCTGTCATGATTGTAAAACCACCTGACACCGCTAAAATTTTCCATCCTGCATGTTTTAATGCAGCACATGCATCTTTTGCACCTGTCATAATTGGTAATGAATTAGCAACCTCAGCGCAGGTTTCGTAACTTATTCCCTTAAGTAACTCAACTCTTTTTTGTAATCCATCTTCCCAGTTAATCAATCCTTGAATTCCTTTTTTTGTAATGTCCCAAATTTCCTGTTCTTTGTTAACTTTTTCAGCTAAAATTGGTAAATATTCGGCGTCATACAACACACCCTCGACATCAAAAATTGCTAACAATTGTATTCTAATTTCAAAACAAAAAATCAATCATATAAAAGTTAAAACTAATTACATCGATCTAGAATAGTTAGTATTAAATCACGCTTCAATTGATTGTATATAGATCAAGTCAAATGACGGAAGAGTTAGAACACAAATACGAAGTTGAAGTAAAAAAAAGAGAAGGGAGGCAAAAATTACCTGATAATGTCAAAGAAGAACTGAAATCTTCGGGGATTATGGACGAAAAAGGTAAATTAAAACTCAAAGGAGTCAGTCCAAAAATGCTCAAAAGAATGAAACAGGAATATGTCGACTGCCCCGTACTAAATGACGAGGCACATTTTATTCAGTGCTTTGTTTGTCCCAACTTTCAAAGTAGAGTGATGGGACATGTCTTATGTAAAGGCGATAAACTCTAGTTTTAGATATTTGCTGTAACTCTCTTTATGCTATTGACAATCTTCATTTTACGCTGAATTGATAATTCTGGTTCTAATGTCACAAATACTATCTTTCTTTTAGTGTAAATAGCAAACTGTGTCACTTTTTCTCGCTCCACATGAACGTATCTTACCTTACCCAACTGTCTATCAAACTCCGTCCTCATTTCTCTTCTTCTTGCAACTTGCTTACAAAAATGCTCTTCCTGTTTTTGTGATTCAAGCGAGGTTTTTCCTTGATTCATAATACCCTCCAAAATATTACCGTTAAGATCGATGATTGATGCAAATCTCATGTTGGTGTCTAATGCAACAATTTTTTCAACTATTTCCAAGAGATCCTGTTTTACCACAATATTAGCAAATTAATTTCGAATATATGTTTAATTTTTTTTCTTTTCTAGACAAATTAATAGTAAAGAAGACTAAATAATTCCAAAATTACTGCAAATTTAATGGGAAAAGAGGCTGGAATCACAGTAAAGAAAAATGATGACTTTAGTGAATGGTATACTCAGGTTGTGATCAAGGCAGAATTAGCAGATTATGCACCAGTGAAAGGCCTTATAGTTCTGAGACCAGACGGATATTCAATCTGGGAATCATTGAAAGCCTCATTGGATTCTAAATTAACTGCAACAGGACATCGTAATGGATTCTTACCTGTACTTATTCCAGAATCACTACTTGGAAAAGAGAAAGATCATTTTGCTGGTTTTAATCCAGAAGTATTTTGGGTCACACATTCTGGAGATGGTGAGATTGGTGACAAGCTTGCACTGCGTCCAACATCTGAAACACTGGCATACACGATGTATGCAAAGTGGATTAGAAGCTGGAGAGACCTACCACTAAAAATTAATTTTTGGAACTCTGCATTACGAGCTGAAATCAAAGGAACTAAACCATTTCTTAGAACTTCAGAATTTTTATGGCAAGAGGGTCACACTGCACATGCTGATAAGGACGAAGCTGAAAAAGAAGTTACTGACATTTTAGAAATTTACAAGAAAACTGTCGAAGAAGAGCTTGCAATTCCTGTAATTACTGGAAGAAAATCTGAAAAAGAAAAGTTCGTGGGCGCGGTTTACACACTCACAATGGAATCACTAATGCCTGATGGAAAAGCACTTCAAATGGGTACAACGCACTTCCTTGGACAGAATTTCTCAAAACCATTTGAAGTAAAATATGCTGATAAGAATAATGTTGAGAGTTTTGTATGGCAGACTTCATGGGGAGTATCTTGGCGATTGATTGGTGGAATGATAATGGTTCATGGAGATGATAAGGGTCTTGTGTTACCACCTAGAGTTGCACCAATTCAAGTAGTAATAATTCCAATATATCATTCAGATGAAGAGAAAGAAAAAATTCTAAACATGGCTAATCTTATTCTGGATAGGTTAACGGTACTGAATATTCGTGTGCATTTAGATGACAGAGACCAAGTAACACCTGGTTTCAAGTTTAATGACTGGGAAATGAAAGGTATTCCAATAAGAATTGAACTTGGTCCTAAAGATTATGAACAAGAAAAATTTGTTCTTGTGAGAAGAGACAATGGGCAAAAACAGGAAGTAGGGTTTGCAAAGTCTGATTATAGTGAGCATACAAAGGCTGAATTAAATAAAATCCACGATGACATGTTTGCAAACGCAAAAAAAATTCTTGACGACAGAACTGCCACTTTGGAAACTTATGATGAATTCAAATCTGAATTAGAAAAAGGAATGCTCATCAAGGCACCAATATGTGATAACACAACATGTGAAGAAAAAATAAAGGAAGAAACTGGTGCTGACATCAGGGTAATACCAGACGCCTGTGAGGATGACGGCTCAAAATGCATCTATTGTGGTGCTCAAAGTAAAATTATGCCACTCTTTGCCAGAGGGTACTAAAACTAATTAATTCAAAAAAACTGCAGTTGATCATGACATTAGAGCAAAAAACACAGAATATCCTTCTAAAGCAATTTGAAGACACTCGCTCCAGAACTCTAGAATTGGTGAAAACGTTTGATATACGAGATTTTGTATGAATAACTAATGAGTGAAATTCTAAAAATTGAAAATTTAAGCAAGAATTTTGTTAAAAAGAGTTTCTTTCAATCAAAAACTGAAATAGTTACAGCGTCAGATAATGTGAGTTTTTCATTAAAAGAAAATGAAATTTTGGCAATTGCTGGTCAATCTGGTTCTGGGAAATCTACAATTGCACGATTAATTCTTAGAGCAATCGAACCTGATTCCGGAAAAATTTTCTTTGAGGGAGATGAAGTAAGTGATAATTCACCAGGATTAAAAAAACTCAGAATGCAGTGTCAGATGGTATACCAAGATCCATATGATTCTATTAATCCAAGAATGAAAATATTTGATATTATTAACGAGCCGCTAGAAATTCATAGTATAGGAACTAAGGAGTCAAGGAAAAAAATGGTTTTGGATGCTCTACAACAGGTTAAATTAGAACCTACCCAAGACATTGCTAAAAAATACCCTCATATGCTATCTGGTGGTCAACGACAGAGAGTTGTAATCGCAAGAGCTTTAGTTGTGAAACCTAAAGTCATAATAGCTGATGAACCAGTTTCTATGTTAGATGTATCAATTCGCGTAGAAATTTTAGAGATTATGAGTGAAATTCAAAAGAATAACAAGATATCATTTATTTATATCACACATGATCTTGCAACTGCAAAATACTTTGCAAGCAGAATATTAATTCTGTATAAAGGTAAAATTGTTGAGATTGGAAATGTTAAAGATGTATTAACAGAACCAAAACATCCATACACAAAAGCATTGATTGATGCGATATCTGAGCCAGACCCTCAAAATTTGTATAAAGAAAAAAAGATTAATTGGCAAATAGATAGATGATGTTAATTTGTAATAGAAGATTCTTCTTGGAAATTAAGCATACGCTTATCCTTGTATTTTATAACATATGATACACCATGCTTTGGAAATACTCCATAAATCAGCCTTGCCTTTTCAACTACTGAATCCTTTAAGGAAACCATTATGAACTGACTTCCTTCCGAACGTTCCTTGATTATCTTCGACAATTTCTCAGCGTTTGGTGCATCCAGATGTGCATCAACTTCATCAAACAAGTAAAATGGTGATGGATTTAATTTTTGTAATGCCAATACGAAAACTGTTGCGGCTAATGATTTCTCTCCACCACTAATTGATGTAGATTCCCTTTTTGGCTTGTTAGGGAATTGCAGAATATAATTCAGCCCAGATGCAAAAATATCATCCTCATTCTCTAACTCTAACCAGGCATTTCCTCCTGTCATTTTTGAAAATGCATCACGAATTTGCTTATCAACAGTATCAAATGCATCCAAAAATGTCTGTCTTTTATCTTTCTCAACAGACTCTATAAATGCGACAATCTTATTCCGTTCTTCCTGAAGCGTATTTTTGTGATCTGAAGAGGTTTTGTAACCCTGCGATATTTGTACATATTGTAATGGCGCACCTGAATTTAGTGCTGTACTAATACGCTCTTGCTCTTTTTCCAATGAATTGATTATTGACTCCACATCAAAAACTTCAATCGTTTCGTCATAACCAAATTTCTTTAATAATAACTTAATTTTAGATTCACGCGCTTCTAAATCAGTTAAATCACGTTGAAGGCTATCTGTCTTTCTATCACGATTTCCTATTTCTCTTGTAGACTCATCAATTTTATCTCGTAGTTTTTCAATTTCTAAATCAAATTCTTGTTGTTTTTCAACAGATGTTCCTGATGTAGAGATCAACTCCTGCTCTTTTTGACGTAATTCCACTAGTTTCTCGTTTGCATGTTGTTTGTCTTTTTCAAATCTACGTATATCTATCTCAAGATTGTATTTTTCTTGATTTAATGTAGAGTATTCATGCTGTGCGGTACCTTTTTCACTTTTCACTCGTGTGAAATTAGCCATTACGGTAGCAAGATTATCTTGATGCTCTTTTAGTTCTTTTTTCATGGGTCTCTCAATCTCTTCTTGATTGACAAGTTTTTCATTTAATAGAGTTAGTTCATTTGCAATGGTATCTATCTGTGGTTCGCCATAATTTCTTTTGACTAATTTAATCTGTGATTCAATTGACTCTAACTGAGAGTTTTGTGTGACAAATTCTCGCTCTAATCTTTCTTTTTTTCTTTCTAATTGAATTATTCGTGAAGAAAACTGTGTAAACGTTTGGTTTATGACTGTGATTTTCTGCCTTAATTCTAGAGTGCTGTTATTTGTCACAGTCATGCCACTCTCTGACATTGAGAGACGTTTTTCATGTGACTTGATCAGCACAGCCAATTTTTTAACTAGAGATTTCTTTTTTTGAAGTGTCTCTCGTAATGAAGAAATCATTGATTGAAGACCATCAACAGAATCGCTCATATTGATAATTTTAGTAAGTTTTGAAATTTTTGAATTAATATCTATGACAAGAGATACATTTTGTGCCTCAAAGAATTCTCCATCTAATGTTATCACTTTAAATCCTGATTTCGATAAACGTATTGCAGATTCTCTCGATTTAGATAACACAACACTTCCAAATAAGAGAGATTTCAGTTTTTTAAATCTACCATCACAGAAAACATAGTCAGATAATAGACCAATCACATCAGAATCATTTGGTAGTTCTGCCTTAAAATCAGGGATTGATTCTAATGGTATAATTTTGAGTTTTGGTAATCTCTTTTCTTGTACGAATTCTGCAAGAGAAACAAGAGTGGAAAAATCTTTTACAACCACTGCCTTTATCCAGTCTGCACAAACTGCCATAATTGAGCGCTCATACTTCTTATCCCAACTAAGAATTTCATATACTAATCCTTCAATTCCCAAGGCTACAGAACTATGTTTTAGTTTAGATATAGAATAATCTTCATGCATTATGCCTTTCGCAAATTTTATTTTTGTCTCATATTTGTCAGCGCCTTTTGCTGATGCACTGATAAGTTCTGTAAGATCGTGAATATCCTTTTCAATAACTTGTTGCTTTGTCGTAAATTTTTTTAGTCTAGAATTAATCTCCTCAATGGTCTGTTTATGATTATGGATTGCACGATCCAACTTATTCTTTTGTCTCTGTAATTGTTCAATACTTACAGAATAATTATCTTGCTTTGTTTTGTTTGATGAAATTTTTTCAGATGTGTTATTAATATCGGTATCAAGTTTACCAACAAGTAATTTAACATGATTTCTTTTAGTTGTTAATTTATCAATCTTAATATCAACATCATGTTTTTGTCTTGATATATGTGACTGCTCCTGTAAAACATCTGTTCTTTGAGCATTAATTAGTTTTGATTCATCATCGATTGATTGTCTTTTTTGACGTAGTGTTGTAATTTTTTCTTTTAACTCAGTAATTTTGGAATCAGATAAATCACGTTCTTTGTTTAATGATTCCAACGATGTAGATAACTCAGGTAAACGTGTATTGATGTATGTTAACCGTTTGTTGCTGGTGATGATACCACTCTCAGCAGAATCAAAAGTTTGTTGAAATGAACTTAGATTTGTTTCAATTTCAGATTTTGCTTTATTATACGTATTCACTTCATCCATGAACTCATCTTTCTGCTTCTGTATATCTGAACGAAGTTTTCGTGTTGCTATTCTATCTTCATCAAAATGTTTTTTCTCTGAATTAAGAGAATTGTGAGTTTTCTGTTTTGATGATTTTTCTTCCATAATTGATTTCAGATCAGTGGATGCCGAAATTGCTCTATACCGATTTAATTCACGCTCGATTAATTCATGCCGTAATTTGTTATTTCTGTCTTCTTCTAACTCATCTATTCTTTTTTTAACTTCACCCATTTTTGCTAATGCGATGGCAAGTTTTTGATCTGCTGCTGTAAGCTGTTTTTCGGCATCTTTTTTCTTTTCGTCAAAATCAGATAGACCGATCAAATCCTCAATTACCTGTCTTTTTTCCTCACCATTCATTTCAGATATTCGTTGAACGGTGCCCTGCTGAACATTGTTAATTTGATTCAATCCCGCATTTGCAAGATTCATTAGATCAAGGATTTTGTTACGCAAAACCCTAGTTTTATTCAAATAATACACATTTTCTCCCTTTTCACTCATCTCCCTTGTAACAGTGACAATATCAGAATCAACCGCAATCATTCTATCAGAATTATCAAAATGAACACTAGTTCTAGCCATCTTTGGCCCACGTCTAGATGCACCCTCAATATCATGCATTAATGCACGCAAACTTGGTGCACGCATTACAGTTGGTTTATTTTCACCCAGTGCAAATGTTATTGCATCTAATATGTTACTTTTTCCAGAGCCATTTGGTCCTGAAATAGACATCAAACCTGGCTCGAAATCAACTATTGTGTTTTTGAATCCAAATGATTTGAAACCAAAAATCTCTACTTTTTTTATATGAACCAATGTATCTTGTTTTTAGATCGCTTGCATAATCGCTGTGAACAAGTTTAGTTGACTTGGCTAACAAACTTTGTAGTGCTATCAATAAAATGAAGACAATATTTATTCACCACTAACAAATTTCTCAAGTTCTGTTTTAGCTACTGGATCAGTCATTTGCTGAATTGGATGCTTCATCAAATATGCACTTGCTGGGATTATAGGTCCGCCCATGCCTCTATCTAAGGCAATTTTTGCTAGTCTTATAGCATCAATAACTATTCCAGCAGAATTTGCTTTATCGTCTACTTCGAGCCTAACTTCCATGTTGTATGGTATATTTGCCCACTGCCTGCCCTCAATTCGCATAAACATGAGTTTTGTGTTTCCTAAAAATGGGATGAAGTCAGAAGGACCAACATAGATTTGTTCGTCATCTAGTCTCTCAGTAAGTTGGCTTTGAACACTCTCAGTCTTTGAAATTCTTTTGCTCACTAATCTTTCTTGTTCCTTCATATTCAAAAAGTCAGTATTGCCACCAACATTAATTTGGTATGTTTTTTCAATTTTTGTTCCTCGTTCATCGCATAATCTTGCTAAAGTTCTATGTACTATAGTGGCACCAACCTGACCCTTTATGTCATCACCAATTATTGGGATGTTTTTATCTTTGAATTTTTGTGCCCATTCTTTATCAGAAGCGATGAATGCTGGCATGCAGTTAACAAATGCCGTATTTGTCTCAAGGCAAATATTTGCCCAAAACTGAGTTGCTTTCTCCGAGCCGACTGGTAAATATGAAACAATAATTTCTACTCCGACATCTTTAATGATTTTTTTAATTTCTTCCTCTAGTTCAGGTTCAGATTTATCACTTTGAATAGGCTTCACTTTATTTTCAACCCATATTCCAACCCCATCTAAAGCAGGACTTTCATGTACCATGCCATCAGTTTTTGGCATGTCATTTTTGTCAATCCAGTCAACCATATTAGGTGACTCATAGATAGCTTCATTTACCGGCTTACCAATCTTGTTCGCACCTACATCAAAACCAGCCACAAATTCAATATCATGTATTGAATAATCACTTAGTTTATCGTGTATTATTCCAATAACTTCCTGAGAAGGATTCTTACGATAATATTCTATGCCTTGGATCAACCCAGAAAAACAGTTTCCTAATCCAACTAAGGCAACTCGGATTTTGTCAACCATTTAAGATTTTTTAAGTTGTTTATGGTTTAAAGCTTTCTTCATTATGAGAAAGCAAATTTTTAATTCAAGAGAAAGAATTGAAATTATGAAAAACGAGATACATGTAAAGGAGATCAATCCAATTAATGTTGAAAATGGCGTAATAATTAATGGATTTCCGTCTTCTGGTATAACCAGTGCAATTGCAACTGAATCTATGATTAATACTAGTAATTTTGAATTAGGTGGAATAATTGATTCAGACAAATTTCCTCCTATAAGCATCATAAAAAATGGACTTCCAAATTATCCTGCTCGAATATTTGTCAATAATGATCTTAAAGTTGCAGTTTTTTCATCATATTTGACACTTGATGTCTCATTGCATAGAGCAGCAGCTAGGTTAATGCTAGATTGGTTAGAAGAGAAAAAGGCATCTGTGATTATAAGTAGTATTACAGTAAAGGGTACTGCAGGAACTGAGGTCTTTGGTGTTGCCTCTACTGGTAATGCTAGAGGAAAATTGGTTAATGCAGGAATAACAATTGTCGAGAATGCAACTGTACCTGGAATATCTGGTGTTTTATTAAATGAAGCAATGCTCCGAGGTATTGATGTAATCGTTCTTTTAATTTCATCTGATAAAGAGTTCCCAGATTTTCAGGCAACATCAAATCTTTGCACTACATTATCTAAATTGGTTCCCGGTGTTTCCTGTAATCTTGATAAATTAGAAAAAGAGTCAAAAATAATAGAAGAGCAGATTAAGCAAGCTAAAACTGATACAAAAGATTTAAGCGATAACATGTATAGATAATGCTTTAGGCATATTATTTTACTGAAAACAAAATGGAAATTCTATTTTCTTTTACAAATTTGATATCAAACTCTCATAATATCAATTTCGATGGATGAAACATTACGTTTTTTTCCATCATTAGATTCCAACAAATCTGATGAAATTCTGATATCACTTATTTTGTAACCTACAGAATTCATACGTTTCAGGATAAATTGTGATACATTGACTGCTGTTGTGATACTTTTTCCACGGGCCCTAATGGTGACAACAGATAATGATGACAACTGGGTTAGTGTTGAATTGACATAAGTCATAATAGGCTTTTTTCCAATTGGAATCGTATTTCGTGTCTCATGTGCTGGAACTGGATCTTGCTTTTTTTCCTCAATGATTTCAGCTTTAGGTTCTTCAATAACTTGAGGTTCAGTTGTAGATTTTTCCTCAATGATTTCAGCTTTAGGTTCTTCAATAACTTGAGGCTCAGTTGTAGATTTTTCCTCAGATTGACTTTCTAGCTCGGAAAGTATATCCTCGGCGTCAGTATGTGCGTTTTTACTCATTATTCTAAAATTATTTCATGCATGTCATTTTTTAAGGTTCTCTTTCTCAATGTACTCTTCTAGAATTGAATTAACATCTTTATTGTCAGCGGCTTTAATTCTGTTGACAATTTCTAATTCTTCAATTTCAAAGCAATTAAGAAAATCTTGATGATCTTTAAAAGCCAAAATTATTTTGTTGTTGAATATGCAGTGATACAGTTTTTCATTTTCCATAATTTCTGGTTTGAGCTTCACTCCATCATCATTTACACTAATTGCATCTATCATGAATTGCAATAAATTATACAATATTTAGAGATTAACTATATTTTTGCTTTAGTAGAATTGAAATTCATTTTTCCAATACACAGCACGAGGAATTGTTAATATTTCTCATAGCCCACCATATTGAAAATGCTAGTACTGTGATTGAAATGAATTTTAATTCCAATCCTTGAAGAGGAAATATTGCTAATCCACCTACTATTCCGAGAATTGCTGTGAGTGATGTTGTACATGCTGGACATCCGGGAGTAAATGCGGTCAATGCACCGCCTAAAAATACAGACATGCCATTTTTTTTCATATTCTTACTTTGCTGTGATTTAATGTTGTATGCAACTAATGCGATATTTATTCCTCCAAGTACTGCAACAATTCCTGTTAAAGTGACTGATGACATAATATAGATTGGTAAAGATTCAATGTTTGAATTAGCATGTAATATTGCCATATCAAGTGTTAAGAAATAATATGACAGACCCAAGATCAAGCCAGATATAATTCCAATAAGCGCAAACGTCCTTTGCTTCAAAATATCACTTATTGTCATTTTCAGCATCATAACATAATTCATTATATAATACTAATTAATTTTAGCATTTCAAGGCTTGACATACTGTGTCTCTTAGTAGACAATACTACTTTTGGTTTTGATTATTTGGTTTCTTCTGGTTTTGATTATTTGGTTTCTTCTGGTTTTGATTATTTGGTTTCTTCTCGTTTTGATTA
>CAYQPZ010000029.1:0-12876 GCA_964419505.1 uncultured Candidatus Nitrosopelagicus sp.
GCGCTAATGAAAGCATTGGAAAAAGAAGGAGTAAAGGAAGTCTTCGGTCTACCGGGAGGTGCGAACCTTCCAATGTATGATGAATTGGGAAAAAGTAACATTCGTCATATCTTAGTAAGACATGAACAATCTGCTGCACATATGGCAGATGGTTTTGGTAGAGTTAGTAGAAAACCTGGTGTTTGTTTTGCAACTTCAGGACCTGGTGCAACAAATTTGTTAACAGGTATAGCTACTGCACAAGCTGATTCATCACCAATTGTTGCAGTCACTGGGCAAGTTCCTGTCCCAATGATTGGCAGAGATGCATTTCAAGAAAGTGATATTATAGGAATGGCAAACCCTGCTGTAAAATATTCATATCAACCAAGAACACCAGAAGAAATACCTCAAATTGTAAAACAAGGATTTTACATTGCAGAAACTGGCAGACCAGGACCTGTTTTGTTAGACATACCAAAAGATGTTCAACAAAACGAAGCGAAGTTTACATTTCCTGATGAAGTTAGAATACCTGGTTACCATCCATGGACTGATCCAGATATACCTAGTATTGAGAAAGCAATACAATTACTTTTATCAGCAGAAAAACCAATAATTTTAGCTGGAGGAGGCGTTATCATATCATCGGCATTTGCAGAATTACAATCTATTGCTGAGATGTTAATGATTCCTGTAGTTACGACTTTCAAAGGAAAAGGTGCTTTCCCTGAAACCCATCCGTTATCATTAGGTCCAATTGGAATGCATGGACATGCTGAGGCTAACAAAATAATGACAGAGGCAGATTGTGTATTGGCAATTGGAACAAGATTTTCTGACCGTTCAGTAGGAACATTTGAGGAATTTGAAAAGAACTTGAAAATTATCCATATGGACGTTGATCCTGCGGAAATTGGAAAAAATCAAACTACATCTGTTGCTGTAGTTGGCGACGTTCAAGCGTCATTACGAATTTTGGTTAAATTACTTATGAAAAAGGCGTCAAAAAAATCTGATGATAATCCATGGTCTAAACATGTTAAAGAAGTAAAAGAATACTGGCGTGAAAACTTAAAACTTCATCCAGGAGAAATGGGTGCTGCCAAAATTTTACGAATGTTAAGAGAAGTATTACCAAAAGAAGCCATAGTTACAACTGAAGTAGGCCAACATCAGATGTGGGCATCATTATTTTATGATGTAATACAACCAGGGACTTTCTTTAGTTCTACTGGGTTAGGTACAATGGGTTGGGGGTTTCCAGCTGCAATTGGTGCAAAAGCCGCACGTCCAGATGTACCGGTAGTTGATATTGCTGGCGATGGAAGTTTTAACATGACTGAAAATTCACTTGCCACATCTGTTTTAGAAGATTTACCTGTTATTGTATTTGTGATGAACAATTATACATTAGGAATGGTTGCACAGTGGCAAAGAACTTTTTATGATAGACGAATGATTGGCGTAGATCTTAAAAGATGTCCTGATTATGTAAAATTAGCAGAGTCTTATGGCGCACAAGGTATAAGAGCTCAATCATTAGATGAATTGGAAAAGGCAATAAAAGCAGGATTAAACAGTGATGTTGCAACAGTTATTGACATTCCAATTGATCCAGAAGAAGATGTCTTACCATTTGTAGCTCCAGGAACTTCATTAAAGGATATGATCTTACCATCATAGTGATTACAATGTGGGCAATATTATCAATCAAAGTAGAGAATAAACCTGGTATCTTGTTTAAGGTTACACATCTTTTCCGTTCACGAAATTTTAACATTGACAGTATATCTGTGGGTGTCACTGAAGACCCAGAATACTCTAGAATGACTATAACTACAATCGGTGATGAAAAACAAATCTCTCAAATAGTAAAACAACTTGATAAGATGATTGATACGATAGAAGTACGTAGATTAGATGAAAATAACACAGTATATAGGGAATTAGTCATGTTCAAGATAAAAATAAGCAAACCAGAAGACAATATGGAAATAAACAAATTAGCTAATGCATATGGCGCACAAATACATGATGCAAAAAAAGACACAATCATGGTAGAGATGACCGCAACGCCACATCAGATTAGCGCCTTTGAACAATTGGCAAACAAATTTGGAATATTAGAAATGTCTAGGACTGGAATTTCAGCATTGGAGAGGAGTAAACATTGAACGTACGAATATTTGATACTACACTACGAGATGGAGAACAAACTCCCGGCATTTCTCTTTCACCTGAAAAGAAGTTAAACATAGCAAAGAAATTAGACGAATTGGGTGTAGATGCAATTGAAACAGGATTTCCAGTAATTTCTGATGGTGAGCGTAAATCAATTAAAATGATTACAGATGCCAATCTAAATGCAGAATTATGTGGTTTGGCACGAACCAATAAAAAAGATATTGACGCTGCAATTGATTGTGGATTAAATTATATTCACACATTCATTGCAACATCAGATATTCATTTGGAGTATAAACTCAAAATGACCCGCGAACAGGCATTAGAGAAGGCAGTTGAAGCAGTAGAGTATGGTAAATCACAGGGATTACAAGTTGAATTTTCAGCAGAAGATGCAACGAGAACTGATAGAGATTTTTTGAAAAAAGTTTTTGGGCAAGTTGCAAAGGCAGGGGCTGACAGAATTGATATTCCTGACACAGTAGGCTATTCAACTCCACAATACATTGCAGAAATTACTAAAGATGCAATAGATGCAACAAAGTTACCAGTGAGTGTTCATTGTCATAATGACTTTGGATTGGCTGTAGCAAATGCTATATCAGGAATTCAGGCAGGAGCAAAATGTGCACATGTAACTATTAACGGAATAGGTGAGCGTGCAGGAAATGCATCATTAGAAGAGTTTGTAATGGCATTGAACAGTTTACAATTTGAACAAAAATGGGAAACCAACATTAACACAAAATTACTTTATGAAACATCACGTCACGTTTCAAAATTAGTTGGAATTACAGTTCAACCAAATAAGGCAATCGTGGGAGAGAATGCATTTGGACATGAGTCAGGAATTCACACTCACGGTGTATTAAGTAATCCATTAACATACGAGCCAATTAGTCCTGAAATTGTTGGTAGAACACGATGGCTTCAAGTTGGAAAACATGCTGGAATACATGGTATGAATGCAATGTTAAAAGAATATGGGATAGAACCAAATGATGAACAAACAAAACATATTCTTGATCAAGTAAAAAACATAGGTGACCAGGGTAAACAAGTCACAGAAGTTGAGTTATTGTCAATTGCAAATGAGGTTATTGGCGAAAATAAGTTAAAGAGAATTGTTCAGTTAACTGGATTTTCAGTTTCTACAGGAGTTGGAACAATGCCATACGCATTTGTCAAACTCAATATAGATGGAAAAGAAATGTTTGCCACAGATTATGGAGTAGGACCAGTAGATGCATCATTAAATGCAATTCAAAAGATCACTGGGCAGATCACAGATGAGGTAAGATTAAAGGAATATAGACTAGATTCAATATCAGGTGGGGCTAATGCATTATGTGAAGTTACAGTAAAAGTTGAAGATGCACGTGGAAATATAATTTCATCAAAGTCAGTTGGTGAAGATATTGTCACCACAAGCGTTCAAGCAATGGTTGACGGTATTAACAGAATTATGTTAAAGAGCCTTCTAAAAGAAAAGAAAGTTTAATCACAAGAAAAAATTATAGGTGTTCAGATGTATAACATATCATTAATCACTGGTGATGGAATTGGTCCTGAATTATCAGAATCAGCAATTTCTATTTTGGAAACTTTACATGATAAATTAGATGTAAAAACAAAAATTAATTCTGTGGAAGCAGGAGATATTGCATTAGAAAAATACGGTGAGGCATTACCTGATGACACTTTCAGAGCAATACAATCATCTGACGCGTGTTTGAAAGCACCCGTTGGTGAAAGTGCAGCGGATGTGATTGTGGTACTTAGGAGAAAACTTGATTTATTTGCAAATATACGACCTGCAAAATCATATCCTAATACACCATCATTACGTAATGATGTTGATTTAGTTATAGTTAGAGAAAATACTGAGGATCTTTATACTGGACAGGAGTTTATGATAGATGATTCTGCAGTAGCATTAAGAATAATTACCGAAAAGGCATCAAAAAGAATAGCATCATACGCATTTCAAACTGCCATTCAGAGAAATCAGAAAAAGCGAGTCACATGTGTACATAAATCCAATGTCATGAGGAAAACAGATGGCTTATTCGCTAAAAGTTGTGAATCTGTTGCAAAAGAATTTTCTGATATAAAATTTGATCAGATGTATGTTGATGCATGTTCAATGAATTTGATCAGGCAGCCTCAGGAATTTGATGTAATAGTCACAACTAATTTGTTTGGTGATATACTATCAGATGAGTCATCACAAGTGGTTGGTGGGTTGGGAATGGCACCTGCTGCAAATATTGGAGACAAATTTGGATTATTTGAACCAGTTCATGGTGCAGCATTTGATATTGCAGGTAAACAGATTGCAAATCCTACATCGTTTATTTTATCAATTAAGATGATGTTGGAGTGGTTAGGCGTCAAAAACAATGATCAAAACTCTACAAATGTTGCAAAAATCCTAGAGGATGTCATATCAGATATAATCAAATCTGGAGTCACAACAAAAGACATTGGTGGTACTATGACCACCAGAGATTTCACTAATGAGATCATAAATAAATTATCGACTTAGCCCACTAATTCTTTTAAGGTTTTCAACAATAATCCATCTTTCCAGATAATATGTTCTGGATAACAATTTAGCATGTGACCATTAGGCGTTCCTTTTGTAGGATAAAATTCCCAATTTTCGCATTCAGTATCATATTCAAATGGATGTGTATTTTCATTTTCCCAATTAAATCCATTTGTAATGTCTTCTGTAGGATAGTTATGACCGCGGATCAATGTTATCAAGTTATTTGTGGTATCTACATCTACTTGAGCGTATAATGCATTAGGGTACAAAAATATCACATTATCATGTGATGTAATTGCATTAAACATTATACTTGATACATATTCATTATGTAAAACTATGACACTATCATACTCAT
This sequence comes from uncultured Candidatus Nitrosopelagicus sp., assembly GCA_964419505.1. Classification (GTDB taxonomy): domain Archaea; phylum Thermoproteota; class Nitrososphaeria; order Nitrososphaerales; family Nitrosopumilaceae; genus Nitrosopelagicus. The sequence goes on from CAYQPZ010000029.1 coordinate 5,079, forward strand.
CTAAAATAGTTGGATTAGTATGTAGTTGTCTATCTGTTATAGATTCATAATTTAACAAGTCTAGTATCTTTACAGCATTTACACTGGAGGTGAAACTAAAATCTGCTATTGAGTTTGTTATTGGTATCGTTAGACATGTTTCATTGCAATCCCCCCTGTAAAAATCATAAAATCCATATGGCGAATATGCACTAGCTGTAAACGTTGGAATAATAACTATAACTTTATTTTTTTCATTAGTAAAATTAATTTTATCATATCTGTCTTCAAATTCATCTCTAAGTTGAAAATCGGATTGATGTATGATCGATCCATCCTCAGTGAGAAGATATTGCGGCTCGTTAACTTTTCTAAATAACTCATCATGATCATATTCAATATATTTAACCATCCTATTATTTTCATATTCTTCAACATAGAGATAATTTTTGTTTATTCCATCATTGGCTTTTGTTAACACTTGAATTAGTATGAGTTTCTTATCATCATATTCATCTATAACAGCCTCAGAGAATTTTAGATATGTGAATCTCACTGTTTCGTCAGTAATCGTGTCTATTTCAACCCAAATCTGGGTAAATTCCTCACCATTCTCATCCATTTCTATCGTTTCTATGTAATGTAAGATGGCATTTTTTGAAAATGCACTTTGAGTTTGTACTGTAGTGTCAAACAATTTTCGATCCGATGGCTGTGCCACAAAGTTTACTGATTCAATTATTTCACCCTCTGATGTGTCATCGATTATAGATGTACCAGAATAGGCTATTGCCAAAACCACTATCGCTAACACACCAATTACACCACCAACAATAATTTTTGAATTCAATATAAAACCCGATTTACTATCCAATTAATAACATCCACTACTATTACATCTAAGTATAATTCTTACTAGGTTTTCCATGGATCAATTTAATGAATTTACTAACCCTGTCTTCTAGTATCCCAACCTTTAGCTGATGCATAGCTTCTTCTCAGTGCAGCTAAATCATGTCTTAGCCAACCAATTTTAGCTGCATTGCTACGGCTTTTTGTTGTTACTTTCATACAAATCAGATATTACTATGATCAATAATCAATCTAGTCATCAATGATTGGTTTTTTGATTTATTTTTTTTAGTTAAAGTCTGTTCTATATTGTTAGAAAAAATACCATTAGCAATACTTCCGAACCAAAATGACGAAAATTTGGTAAGATCAAGCGTTTATTGGTAATATTACTAACTGTAATAGCACTCTTTAAAATTAATAATTAAAAATAATGCTGATTACAATATTGGAGTCTGATTTCTTATTCTATAATCTTAGAATATAAAATAAGAATTCACAGTTAGTTTAATTAGTTCTGCCTAAGAATTTCCGTCATGTCGAATGGAACAATTGCAGTAGTTGCTATTGGCACACTTGTCATTGGCATTGCAATAGGATTTTTCATACCAACTGATTCTGAAATTGAGCAATCTGCACCAATAACTATGCAGACAGAATCAATTGATTATGGAATTGACAAACTAACCATTGGATTCATTCCTTCTGAGAAAGCAGATGAACTTACACCAAAAGCAGAGTCTCTTGCAGATTTCTTGGAATCTGAATTTGATGGAAAAGTCGAAATTGATGTTGTTGTTCCATCTAATTATGAAACAATAATTGAAGGTTTGAGATTTGGACATATTCATGCAGCGTTTATGGATACAGGACCAGGTTGGATTGCACATGACAGAGCAAACGCTGAAGTTGTAATGGCTGAAGTTAAGAAAGGTAAAGTTGGTTATTATGCAACTGTTTGGCAGAGAGCTGACTCTAATTACTCATCTATTGATGAAGCAATTGGAAACAAAGTTGCATTCACTAGCATAACTGGTTCATCTGGATTCATCAGACCAATCGGAACTCTAGTTGATCGTGGATTAATCACTGTAGAAGGTGACGATATTGTAGCGTTAAAGCAAGCCTTGGATAATTCATTTGAATACCACGCATTTGGTGGCGGATACAAAGCAGCACTTGAATTACTTTTGAATGGTTCTGTTGAGATGGCATTTGGTTCTGATATAGCTCCCGGAAAATATCTAACATCTGAACAGCAAGCAAATCTCAAAAAAGTTGATACACTTGGTTTAGTCCCATCTCATGTTTTTGTTGTATCTGATGATTTATCATCTGAAACAAAACAACATTTGGTGGATTCAATGGTAAAACTCAATCACCAAGATAACAATCAGATCCTCAAAGATGTTTATGGTGCTGATGCATTGTTACCAACAACTGCTGAAATGCATATAGGAAACTTTGGTGAATATCTTGATTTGTTACCTGGAATTGAACAAGCAACTTTTGATAAGAAAAATTACGACACTCCAAAATAACCATTTTTCTTTTTTAATCAGAATTAAAATTCTTACGCATAAATTCTTATTCTAAGTTCTTAGAATGAGAATGATTTCATCTATATTTATTTCCTAGTTAAAAACAAATTTTTTGTTAGTGCTTTGAAACAACAAGATAATTCACAATCATCAATATCTACAATGTCAATTGTTCAGATGTCTAATGTTTCAGCATCATACGACTCAAAAGATCTTGTCCTTAATGATGTCACATTAAACATACACCGTGGAACAAATTATGCAATTGTAGGAGCATCAGGTTCAGGTAAATCCACGTTACTCAAACTAATGAATGGAATGATGAGTCCAAGTGACGGCGTGGTTCTGTATAATTATCAAAAACCGTCACCAAAGAATAAGGAGTTCAAAAAATATATTTCAAAGATTGGTTACATACCACAAACTCTTGGTTTGGTAAAAAATATGTCAGTTATGGATAACATAATGATTGGTGCACTACCAAGAATTAGTGGTGTTAAATCATTTTTTAAAATATTTCCAGACAATGAAATTAAAAATGCATATGAAGTATTGAAATTAGTAGGTCTTGATGGAAAATCAAAAAGAAAGGTCTACATGTTAAGTGGAGGAGAAAAGAGGCGAGTTGCGATTGCTAGGGCACTTATGCAAAAGCCTGATATCTTGCTAGCAGACGAAATTGTATCAGAATTAGATAGTGTAACAGCAAGAGAGATAATGAATGTCATCCGTGATGCACAGAAGAAACTCAATCTGACCGCTGTAATGATCCATCATGACATGAATCTTGCTCTAGAGTATGCTAACCGTGTGGCTGTAATTAAAGAAGGTGAAAAAATTCTCGAGATTGGTGTTGAGGGTGAACAGATTGTTGACTTCCAAACTGGTAATTTGAGTCAAGAAGAAATTTTGGAGATGTATAATGAATCCTAAGAGTAATCTTCTAATCGGAGCGATTGTTGCAGTAGTGGTTGTTACCTCTTATGATGTTGGGGTTGAGCCACTTGCATTCTTTGAAGGATTGCCAAATCTTGGAATTGTAGCAAAAGAGATGACTGAATTTGAGTCAGAACATTGGGGTACAGCATTTTGGTCAATGCTTGAGACAATAGAAATGGCATTTATTGGTACGATAGCTGGAGTTGTAATATCATTACCTTTGAGCATATTTGCAGCACGAAATCTTAGTAGTAAATTCGTCTATGCACCATTACGTGCACTTTTAGCTGCGACCAGAACATTTCCTTCTATTCTGTGGGCAATCTTATTTGTTATTGTAGTGGGTCTAGGACCATTTGCTGGAATACTTGCAATCACATTGTACACAATTGGATTCATAAGTAAACTCCAATACGAATCAATTGAGGCAATTGATTTTGATCCAGTTGAGGCAACCACTGCAATAGGATTATCAAAGTTACAATTAATTCGATATGTCATTATTCCTGAATCTGCACCACATTTGTTGAGTCAAATACTTTACATGTTTGATTATAACGTAAGGCAGACTAGCATTCTTGGAATTGTTGGGGCAGGCGGTATTGGATTTTATATCATAAACTACATCAAGTTCTTTGAATATGGAAAGGCTGCAGTGTTCATGCTTGTAGTATTAGCAGCTGTACTAGCGATTGACTGGATCAGTGTCAAGATTCGCGATAAGTATATTATGAAAGCAGAACATGGAAGACAATTAAAGGCCATTAACTAAATAGAGTTATGGATACATGTGGTCCATTTGCAATAGTTTTTCCATCACTGTATGCAGCAAAAAACGATCTAGAGTCAGTACCATGTTATGAGGATTCATCATGTATTGGTTATCTTATCGTCGTAAGTATTGGAATACTTTACCTAGCATATCGATTTTTCACTAGAGGAATGAGTAGACAGGGAAGGCGTGAGGCTCTATGGAATTTTTTGTTTAGAAAGCCTAAAAACAAGAATTAAATGCATATGAGATGGACGAGCAGTATGCCTGAATTTGTTGATGAAAAGACCGGAAAACGAATATTTCATGAAAACGATACCACATTAAAGATACAACAGAATGTGGAAAAGAAATTTGGAACCAAAGATAGTTTTATGCACAGAGATTTTGATGACGATCAACCATATGATGCAAAGCGTGCAGTTGATGAAGAGGGTAAACCAATATTGGTTGAAAAGTCAAAACTCTCATTATTTGATGTGGAGTACAAACTAGATGGCATGAATGTTGTACCGGTGGACAAAAACACTGGAAAGGCATTGGATGAAAAACAGTTAGATCTTTTAAGAAAACAACTAATGAAAGAATGGCGCTTTGTTGATGAGGATGAAGAAGAGTAAATCTCTCAAGAATTAGGTTATTATTCTAGTAAATTGTCTAAATGTTAGTGGGGGGTAGTCCTGCTTAAAATCCAAAGAGCGTTAACTCCTGCTCTTAACGGCAGATACCATTCTGTCCTCACTACTTTTTAAATTACGATTATATTCCAGCTGTGCTCATTTCTTGTAATTGGCAGATCATAATTCAGAAACTTTTGAACCACGATGTAGAGAAGTGCAGTATCATAATGGTGTGCGTTTTGCTGCAATAATAGATAAAGATGGAAATAAGATTGCTGGAGGATTTACCGAAGGGGTATCTCCGTATGAAGGTGACGAAAATAATTTACATGATTTTTATAAATTTGCTGTTGATATTTCATTACGAACTGATCACTTGTCCAACTCATTGGGTGATCTCAACTATATTGCATCAAGACGGGATAAAGTCATCTTAATCAGTTTCCCATTCCCAATCAGTTCTAACATATTGTTAATTTCGGCTGAACCAGGACTTGATATTGAAAATCTAGCATTAGATGTTGTAAAGATTTTCTCAAGTGAGTCTTTGGCAGAAGATTAGTTATTAATCAACAACATGAATCAGTTCTTTTAATTGACGTCTTGATTTGGGTGGACGTTTTTTTACTGGATAGCCAATACAAAGTATTGATGTAGGCCTAAGTTTCGTTCCAATAATTTTTTTTACCTTACTTTCATTAAACATTCCAATCCAAATACTACTAAGACCAAGTGCAGATGCTGCTAATTGTGAGTATGCTGCAGCCAGAGTTGAATCCTGAATTGAGAATTTTAAGATTACTTCTCTTGGGAAGTCAAGTTTTATTCTATCTGGATTCATACAAAATACTAAAACAACTGGTGTTTTGACATATGGTTGATTATTTGCAGCATTAACAAGTTCATCCTTTTTAGAATCACCTCTTACATAAAATATTTCAAAGCCTTGATAGTTTCCCGCAGTGGGGGCGGTATCAGCTGCAGCCAGAATCTTATCAATCTTCCACATCTCAATAGGATTTTTAGAAAATTTTCTGGTGGAGCGTCTTGTAGCCATTACATTGAAAATTTCTGTGTTGAGTTTTTTTAGTGGTCTTTCTTTTAGTATTGTAGAGATAAGACCTAGCCTAAGACTCAAGTCATTTGTGGATTCTCCTGTTGGTTTATACCCCTTGGGCCATGTCATTTTTTTATCCAATTTTTTATCCATGTATGCAGATAGAAATATTCGTTAAAAATGGTTCTTATTTCTTCGAGTTTGTGACAAATCGCTCAGTTGCTTTTTTGATAGATTTGACATCTGTATTAGAATGGGCATCTGAAATCGCGCCTAATTTACCTGGTAAAAAGAATATTCCATCATTGGCAATCATGTCAAAGTGATATTGATGCAATTTTTCAGTATCACAATTTGAAGCATCTACAGCATTTGTTATTTGTGAAATATTGTTTTTTGCAAAGTGTGTCATAAACAGAGATCCTTTACCGGTTATGATTACATCATCACCAAAGATTTTACCCAGAACTTTTTTCATATCATCTCCAAGTGAATTTATTTTTTTGTACAAGAGATTACCCTTTTTCTTTATTGTGTCTAGATTTGTGCTACCTGCCATCATACTCAATGGGTTTGCGGAGAAAGTTCCACCTCCAATGTAGGCTCTCGTCTTTTTAGAATGTGTTAATGTATTAGCATGCTCCATGATTTCATCTTTTCCACAAATAACACCAATCGGAAATCCACCACCTACGATTTTACCTAAAGTGACTATATCTGGATCCAATTTCATTGTTTCATATAAACACCCATATCGGAATCTAAATCCAGTCACTATTTCATCCAAAATAAAAAGTGAGTTATTCTTCTTTGTGAATTCCTCTAATCCTTTGAGATAATTCTTTGTTGCAGGTATTGCACCTCCGCCACCAAGCACAGGTTCAATCACGATTCCTGCCAAATCTTTTTTGACTGTTTTTAATATTGTAAGAGATTGCTCCAAGTTGTTATATGGTAATGAGATGATATGTTTTTCATCAGTTAGACCTTCACTTTCTGATTGATTAAATGGCCAGTTTACAGTTTTTAGCAAATCAGTTGTGTAACCATGCCATCCTCCATCAATTTTAGCTATAATTTTTTTGCCAGTCACTGCTCTTGCTAATCGTACGGCATACATTGTTGCCTCAGTTCCAGTTGTGGCATAACGAATTTTTTCTGCCACAGGAACTACTTTTGAAATCTTCTCCGAAAGTAAAATGGCATTTTGGTTTGATGTTCCATGCATCCAATCATTTTTGATTTGTTCAATTGCGCTCTTTCTAATATTTTTTGGTGCATGACCTAATATCAAACTCCAATGACCCATCCAGAAATCTACATATTTGTTTGAATCAACATCGACGAGAAATTTACCGCTAGCAGATTTTGTTACAAATGGATATGGCTCAAAAAATCTAATATTATGATGAATTCCATTTACATGATATTTTTTTGATTTCTCAAAAAGTTTAAGCGATTTCTTAGTTTTTTCTTTGTATATTTTAATAGAATTTTTCATTTATTCATCACTTTATTTTTCTTGAATATATTACTGATCGGAAATTTAATCATTTTGAGGCTAATTTTTGTATGGTTTATATTCGCATTTCAATTCTAAATTTTTGCATACGTAACGCTTTGGCGGCGCCTGTGATGAAGTATGGAAATATTCCACTTTGTGATTTATAGGCCTCCAGTTACGCATACAAAATGAGGATCTGATCATATGATCAAATCTGAGATGTGAAGATTATGTGCATTCCGTTAATTCCAATAATATGTACAAGTGTACTTTTGAATAATTTAGAATCCGTTTGATCCTGACGGACCTGACTGCTATCGGATTGATATTAAGCCATGTTAGTCTTTGTAGTAATACAAGGCAGACAGCTCAGTAACGCGTAGTCAACCTAACCTATGGATGGGAATAACCTCGGGAAACTGAGGATAATACCCAATAGGTCATTATGCCTGGAATGGTTTATGACTTAAATGAATTTCGCCGTAGGATGGGACTGCGAGCTATCAGCTTGTTGGTGAGGTAATGGCCCACCAA
>CAYQPZ010000030.1:0-12174 GCA_964419505.1 uncultured Candidatus Nitrosopelagicus sp.
CTTATTCTCAGAGTTTTCGTAAAAGTGTGAATCTTACTTTTTCAGGTTCTATGTCTTCATGCATGTGTACATCACTGATTACTTTCACTTTGTAATTCATCCACCTTTTTAGCATGTTTCTTGACTTCATATTTTCATCAATCGACTCTTCTGATTCACCAAATAACTCACAATTTAGAATGTATTTCTTTGAAACTCTAAACAGCTCAGCAACACATGTATCAAGCGTTTCGTCATCTAGATAATTTAATAATTTATGAGTAAAGATAAAGTCGATTGACGAATCTTCATATGGCATCTTTGTTATATCACCATTTTTGAAATTAACGTTGGGAATACTTTTTCTTGCTAAACTTAGAGCATGGTCATTCAAGTCAAGACCATTTACTTCAAATGGTTCTTTGAATTCCTTTAAATCAATTCCTGTACCACATCCTATCTCTAGAATGCTTGTACAATGTAATGACGATGCCAAATTGGCAATGAATTTTGCAAACTCCTCATTTACTCTAGATTCGTTTTCATCCGCATATTTTTTCCAGAACTCATCATCATAATTCATGGTATGTTCATTCCATTTTTTTAATGCTGACACCTACATTGAACCATTTTTGTGTCAAATGTGCAATCATGAGGTCCATCCGATTTGGTATTAACAGGAATCTCTTTCATGCATTCTGCATGTCTTCCTTTTTTACAAAACCAGCATATTTCAGATTCTACATCTGGTGTAGAGCAAGATTCCATGGTTTTTTGATTTCTTTAACGATTAAAAATCTAATCTTATAGGAATTTAAGCCATGGGAGAAATTTTTTGTTTTTACCCATAACTACATCCATAAACGAGATCTGTAATTCCTTAGTAATTGGACCAATCTTTCCACTTCCAATTTTAGTTTGGTTTACCTGTGTGACAGATTTTACTTCCGCTGCAGTACCAGTCATAAAAATCTCATCCGCCGATAATAGATTATTCACAGTGATATTTTTCTCACTTATTTTTTTACCATCCGCTTTAATCATCTGAATTGCACTGTCTCTAGTAATTCCATTTAATATATCAGCAGACAATGGCGGAGTAGAAATTCTACCATTTTTTATTACAAATATGTTTTCAGCACTTCCCTCTGCAACATGTCCTTTATTGTTAAGCATAATTGCTTCATCGTAACCAGCTTTTAATGCTTCTACACGAGCTAATGCAGCATTTGAATAGTTTGCAGCTGATTTTGCTTGCATGGGCTGAGATCGTGAATCAATTCTGATCCATTTTGAAATTTTACATCTTGCCCCTGAGAATTTTCCTGCCTTTGATTCTCCCATCTTCCATTCCCAGCAGGAAATTGATACATCAACTTTGTTCTTTAATGGAGTCAAACCCATTGTTCCGTAACCGTAATACGCTAATGGTCTAATGTAACATTGCTTTAGCTTAGAAGTCTTTACTGTCTTGATTATTGAATCTGAAATCTGCTTTTTAGAATATGGAATTTTCATTCCATACAACTTTGCAGAATTAAAAAACCTGTTAATATGTTCAGGCAATCTAAATATTGCAGACCCATTTGGTGTGTCATAACATCTTATTCCTTCAAAGATTGATGTTGAATAATGTAATGCATGTGTTAGCACATGAACTTTTGCGTTTTTGAACGGAACTAATCTTCCATTCATCCAAATCTTTCCAACTTCTTTCATAGAATGGAGAAATCAGATCATAATTTAAATAATTATCAATTTACCCGAAAAAATTATTATAATTTACGCGTGGCGTACTACAGAATCTATAGATCAGATTAAATAACCAATTCAACTTAGTAATAATAAGCGTGTTTTGGGTAACGCCGGACTAATTCTAGACGATGGTCCAAGAACAAACCCAGAATTGGCACTATTGGTCTGATGACCTTTAGCGCCAAAACGTTTTCTATACAAATTTAATTTTTGATCTTTCAGAATGAATTGCTTGTATTGCTTTTGCAACATTATCTCCAGAATCCTCTATCACAATTATTATCCGTGATGTTTCTTCCTGTGCATCCATATTTAGTATGTTTAATCCTGCATCACCAATTTTCGAACTTGCTTTTGATGCAATCTGCTGTACCCGCCACATTTCATCTCCGATGAGTGTAATTACACCTCTTTGATATGCAATAGTTGCTAGTGAATTGAAACTAAGTACATATTTTTCATTCCTTTTTACATAATCACCATCTAAGAACAATATTCTAGAAAATTCTAGACCATCTTTTGTAAATGGAGATAATATGATAAATTCACTATATCGCTTTTCGTTTTCTAATGATTCAAGTAAACCCATCGCAGATGTACTTTCTATTCTTAATATAGCACAATTTTTTTTACCAGTGACAATCTTCAATGGATGGCCATTCTGTTGATCTGGGTTTCTTTGAATTTTTGTTACTTTTTCAGGTGACTTCATATTTGTAATAGTTACAGGCATATCTACTCCATTTTCTAAAATCTCTTTTATTGCTATGGGATCTATTATCTTCATTCCAAACATACCTGCTAACCTAGCTTCATTGTAAGATAACTGTACAACATCATCTAGTTCATTTTCAACAATTTTTGGATCTGCAGAAACTACAGAACTATCTTTTTCCAGATCAATGACTGTATCATATTTTTTATGGAATAGGATTCCAATATCAGCAGCAGTTCTATCAGACCCTCCTCTTTCATACGTAGTTATGATTCCATCTTCAGTTTTTCCAATAAAACCGCCAATTGTGATCACTTCATGCTGTTTGATTTTGTTATCTATCTTCTCAATACGTTGATTTGATGGTTCAAAAAGAAAATTTGTTGATTCAATATTGGCATCTGTGATTATAGGCCAGTCATCCAGTACTATCGAGTCAGATTCAATATCATTACTTTTTAGTATATAATTCAGAACATGTGACATTAGAACTTCACCTGAATATGCAAGAGATTCTGCACGTAATTCGTCTTCAAACCTAGCTTCTGATTTGACAGATACTAATGATTTTTCAGCCAAACCAAGCATTTTGTCGATTATCTCTTTACACTCAAGCTTGTACTTTTCACTAACCATTTGAAGAATTTTTGAATATGATTGCTCAATTACCTCCATGGTAAACTCATTACCACCTGCAGCATTATTTCCCAAATCCAGCATAACATCTGTTAATGATTTTTTTTTACCATCTACCTTGGTCAAAGGTGCAGAGCACACAATTATGACTTTGGAGTTAGATTTTAGACTCTTTACTCGATTCAGTATGGTAGGTAATCCTTCACCATCCACACCTATCGCACTTCCACCAAATTTGGCAACAATCAGTTTATCCATATCCAAAAGTGAACATGTTTGGATGATTTAATTCTATTTTTTTGACCTTATCAAAGATTTAAATTCATTTTAACGGAAATTTTTCAAAGGGCTCGTAGTCTAGCTCGGTTATGACGTCGCCCTTACACGGCGAAGATCCGGTGTTCAAATCACCGCGGGCCCATTTTAAAATATATTTGACTGACAAAATGATTAATCATTAATGACTGATTTGCCTATGAATGATAAAATGATACTTGTACAGTATGCAATTGAAAAATATGAAAAAGAAGAAGAACTTTTTCAGAAGCTGTCAAACACTCTACCAGAAAAAGACATTCAGCGTAGCTTAGACACTCTAATAGGTACACAGCGTGTTAGACGTATTGGACCGGAAATCATACAAAATAATAAAAGTCATACAGAACTACCAGAACTTCCTGAAAACCTAAAACCAATTCTAGATAATATATGAATTAAAATCCTCTAAGACCTTGAGGACGAACAACTTCTGGATGTTTTTTCATCCATTCAATTTTTTCAAGCATTTCTAGCTTATTTTGCGGGAACGTACCTCCAACATTGTATGCATTTGAGCCGTGGTTGGCGCGAAATACTATTTCATTATCAACATCAATCTCTGAAATTAACAATTCAAGCTCATCAATTGCCTGGGAGTCTGTCAATCTTTCAAATTCTCCTTCAAACTTAGTAAGGAATTCTTCTTTGATTCCATTTTCAAGATAAAGTGTCAAGGCTCCAACATAATCTGGCTGAACAGCATTGATAACCTTTGCAGTATCAACAGCATTTTCTTTTGTGTATTTGCTTCCTCCAAGTCCAAGTATAACCATACATGAAAGTGTAAAACCTGCATCTTGTGCTTTTTTACATGCTTTGATCATTGTGCTTTGAGTAGCACCTTTTGTGACTTTTTTTAATATTATGTCGTTTCCAGTTTCTATTCCAAGATACAATCTGTTTAGTCCAGCTTTGTTCATCATGTTTAATTCATCTGGAGTTTTTTTGAGAAGATTCATTGGCATTGCATAACATGACACACGTTCAAGGTGTGAAAATTTTTGGTAAATGTATTCTACTATTTGTATCATATAATCAGTTGACAAATTCAGTGCATCACCATCTGCAAGAAAAATTCTTGTTGTATCTGGCATAGTCTTTGCCATAAGATCAATTTCACCTTTTACCTCTTCCCACGAACGCTCAGAGTATTCTTTACTTCTGTACATATCACAAAAGGAACATTCGTTAAACGAACATCCGAGAGTCACCTGAAAAATAAGAGACTTTGCTTCAGATGGAGGTCTGTATAACGGAGCATCGTAATTTAACATCATTATGTATTAATGTCTAAATTAAGATATAATCTTAATGAAGCTTATCAATAGGGGTGCAGAGGCGGATGTCTATTCTACTATATGGAATAAAAATAAAGCAATTCTAAAAATTCGAAAGAAGAAATCATACCGGAATTCATTACTTGATCAAAAGATTAGAAAACAGCGAACAATTAGGGAGTCGCAGATTATCTCACAAGTAAAGTCGTTTGGAATATCTACCCCATTAATCTATTTTATGGATATAAGTAAATGCTCAATCTTGATGCAAAAAATTGATGGTAAAATAGTACGTGACTTGCAAGATAATGATATTGTAAAGATTTGTGGTGAAATTGGAAGAGTTGTTGGACTTGTGCACAAAAATGGTATAATGCACGGAGACCTTACCACATCAAATTTTATTGTCGATAAGGAAAAATTATTTTTGATTGACTTTGGTCTTGCAAGTAGGACAGAAAAGCCAGATGATCACGCAATTGATCTAAGGTTATTCAAAGAAATTCTAAACAGCGCACATGCAAAAATTATGGAAAAATCTTGGAATAATTTTCAGAAAGGATATTCCAAGTCTGTAGGTACAAGATACTGTAAGAAAGTATTAGATTTAGTTGCAGTTATAGAGAGTCGTGGAAGGTACGCAACAGTTGTCTGAACTTTCATTTGCTACATCAAATGAAAACAAATTCCAAGAGGCAGAAAGGATTCTCTCAAATTTAGGAGTACAAATCAACTTTGTCAAAACAACATTAGAAGAAATGCAATCAAACAGTCTTAACGACATTGCACACCAAAAAGCAATTAATGCATACAATCGTATTCAAAAACCTGTAATTATAGAAGATGATGGACTTTTCATTGATTCACTTAATGGCTTCCCAGGTCCATATTCATCTTATGTTTATGATACAATTGGAAATAAAGGAATTATGAATTTGTTAGAAAATTCTGAAGTTCGGGACGCAAAGTTTGTATCAATTATTGCTTATTGCGATGAGCCTTTTAATTCAAAATTATTCGAGTCTAGTATACCTGGAAAAATTGCATCTGTTATAGAAGAAGGGGGTTGGGGATATGATCCAATTTTCATACCTGACGGCGAATCAAAAACATACGCAAATGTATCCGATAAAGACAAATCTTCTCATAGATCTGCATCACTCAAAAAATTCTCTAGTTGGTTTCTAAATAGGCAGTAAGATAACGATCAGTGAATCTTTTTTTGTTCTGAAGAATAACTATACGTGAGATTTGACTCTCATCCATTACTGAAAACCTATCACTATGTTCAGATACTTCTGAGGCAAAGCTTCTAACTTCATCCATCTCTAGCATATTTTCATGCTCTAACCTGTTTGTAGATCTTCCTATGTGCATGTATGATTTAATCTCGATAAAATGTGGACTAGATTTATCAAACATTTGCGTAAAAGCTGGGATCATCTCCTTTGAATCGTTCCAATTTTTGATTAGTGTAATACGTAATACCGTTCTTGTATCTAATTTAGAAAGCATACCAAGTGTCTCATTCCATCTTTTCCATGAATCATCATATCTTGGTCTATTAATCTTTAGAAATGATTCATGATCTGCTGCATTTGTTGATAGATACAATTGTGTTGGTAGTGCATCTTCATCTGCTAATCGTTGTATCATATCTGGTTCCTGTCCATTTGTCACAAGAAAAATAGATTTAGTTGCCTCTAACGATTTGAGATATTTGATTAGTTCTGGAAGTTTTGGATACATTGTTGGTTCACCAGATAATGAAATTGCATAATGACTTGGAAGTAATGACTCATCGATCTTTTGTTTGTCTTGATTTGGATCACCATAGTGTCCCATTATGAGCCTGCGCCTTTCAGCCATTAGCTTTTGTATAATATCTTCCGGCTCCGCAACTCTTTCTGGTTCCATTGCCAATGAATCATAGAATTCCATTGGTCGCCAACAATACACACATCTGTTCTCACAGTGCATACCTGCTGGAGAAAACTCCATGCAACGGTGTGTACTAATTCCATAAAACTTATGTTTGTAGCATGTGCCCTCATTCCTAAATGATTTTTTTGTCCAATGGCATAACTCTACCGTGGAATGATCTGCAACTCCATACTTTGCTTTTTTTAACTGCTCCATAACGTTTGGTTTAATCTGTATGAGTTCCGGCTCCTTTTCAACAAATTCACCAGAACAACTCATATTCATTTCTTCAATCCGGTTTACTTAAATCTACAGTTAAAATTTGGAAACCCAAATACAAATACTAATTCTAAAATTCTAGTAACCTCAATAGTCTTTATGAAGTATTATTTTATTTTTTTAGTATTATTTTTTATGATTATGATTATTCCTTACTCTTATGCTGAAACTTTGAAACAATCTATGGAGGGTGGAATGGATCTTGAAATAACATATCCATATTCGGTAATGCCAGAACGGATGTTTTCGGTCTCAATTCTTTTACAAAACAATGGATGGGAAAATAAGCAAGATATCTCATTTACATTGAATAATCCTGATCGAGTGTTCACTCCAATTGATGGGGATTCAATTATAATTGATGAGCTTACAACCACAAGTTCTTTTGGAACCACAATAGACTATGAGGTAAGCAAAACCGCTAACGAAGGAGAACATTTTCTCAATATTGATTATACACAAGTACTTGTCAGCAATAATATTGATCCAATGCCTGCAACGCAGACAAATATTGCATTACCAATACTTGTTTACGGCGAGCCTGTTATTATTATAGAAACTGTGACTCCAGAATCAATATTTTCAAATTCAGAATTTACATTTGAGACCACATTACTTTCTGAAGACATAGATCTCAAAGATGTCATAGTGCAAATCATTACTCCAGAAAATATAGAATTTCGTGGCGACACATCATATGTTATTTCATTTCTAGAAAAGAAGGAACCTTACAAGGTGACTGCAGAGATGATCACACCCACAGAAAATGTCACTATGGAACATACAATTCCAGTAAAAGTATTAGTGTCATATACTGATGATCTTGGTGAAGAAAAAACAGAGACACAATCAGTTCCATTACTGTTACGTCCAAAAATGTTCATGGAGATAACTAATGATTGGGGAATTTGGATTGGTGACTTTTTTATTGCTCCCTACGTCTCTATAGGTACTTTAGTTGGTATTCCTGCAGGGACTATACTCTCTTTATTAATTCGTAAATCACAGAACAAAAAAAATAAGCGAAGAAAGCCAAAATAATCTATCTGTGTAAGATTGCAAAAAAGTGTATATTGGTGCGATCTTTCCTAGTGGCATGTTAAAGACAGTAAGCATTGCAGGAATTGAAGGGCAAGGAGTTCCATTCAAGAGAGAGAGTATTGAGCTAGAAGAGGCCGCACAGATAGTTTCACTAGGAAATCTCACGTGGATAGAGGTAGTTGTAGATGACATTGTAGCAGAGACACCAGACATTCTTACAAAATTAGGCATTACTATGAATGCAACCACACTACTTTCTGGATATATTACAGAATATGAGGATGCAGGTGATACACTTGGAATAATGGTACCATTTATCTTTACAGGAGAAAGTAGAACCCAGACATCACCATGTCTAATTTTTATGAAAAAGGATCTTATTCTAACAATACATGATGACTATGGTGGAAAGATAACAAAACTTTACAATTATACTGATACATTAATGCGAAAACTCCCTCAAGCACCTGAAAGTTGGGCAGAAAGACAGACAATGTTACTTTTCAGATTATTAGATGAAGTAAGCGAAACTAATTTCTCTGTTCTTCGTTCTATAGTAGAGCGAGCAGAGCAAGTTGAGATTGATCTTGCTGGCGCACGTCAGATAAGTCGTGATTTGTCACTTGAACTTTCAAACATGAAACGATCAGTGCTATCCTTTCTTAACGCAGTATGGGCAACACATGATGTAGTTAGAAATCTAAAGTATGGTGATCCTGATATGGTATCAGACGATGATGACATACTAGAAAAATTCGAAGTCGTACTAGCAACTCTTGACAGACAGATTCAGATGGCAGAAAATGTTTTGGAAGTAATTTCAACTGGAATTACAGCAATAAACACAGAATCATCAAACCAATTAACTAAACTGATTGTTTGGCTAACTGTAGCAGCTACTGCAGTGCTTGTTCCGAACACACTTGCAACAGTTTTTGGTATACCGGATCTACACATATCATACATATGGGTTATTCCGGTACTCGTTGTTGCGACAGGCATTTCAGTTGTTGTAACATATAGATGGACAAAGCAGTATCGTGTATTGCCATTTGGGCGTCGGAAGCTATCAAGTATACGAAATAAATTCCGTAAGTAGTCGTGTACACTAAGATTAATACGGCAATTACAATTTAATTTTCTTGTGGCCTCCGTCGTCCAATGGCTAGGATAGGGGATTGTGGATCCCCGGATGGGTGTTCGATTCCCCCCGGAGGCCCTTTATTTATTAAAAAATTCCAAATTTGCTTGATTCCATTTCTTCTTTTATGGCAAATTTGACTTTGATGTCTTTATCAGTCACTTGATTGTTAAGCCACGTAAGAAATTTCTTATCCAAACCTTTGCCTTTTAGATTTTCAAATCCAGTACCTAATTGATTAGAAAGTTTTTGCACCAGTTCTCTATTCACAGAAACAACGTAAAAATGCCAACCAAAAGCAAATTCTGAGTCAGTTATCACAAAATCATCTTGACCATGAACCATCTCTTCTAATCTACCAAGTACTTGTTGAATTTTTTTGCTTGTCTTCTCGTAGTCAATTGCAGAAACGTTGATGTTAATTCGTTCTTCCATGTTTAACATTAGATTTTGAAAATAAAAGTATGACGTGGTTTATTTTAGCAAGTGCTCAATTTCAATGTTGAAGTAATTTTTCAAAATTGATATGTATGTTGTAATCGGCTCTGGAATTTCATCACCACATGCTACACCAAGATTTTTTGCGTTTATCCAAATTACAAGTGATTGTAGTATAGTAAGAAATCTATCGTTCTCTGGGTTATCTCTGCCTATAGCATTGGTATATCTTTCTGCAAATTCCCATGCAGTAACAAAGTCAACACACTTTACATCAAAGATCGCAAGTAACTGCTCCTTCAAATTATTTGCCCTCTTTAATGGAACTTGATTAATTATGTAAGGAAAATTTACTAAATGAGGAAGGCAGCCAGGAAGTGCTCCCCAAATTGTAATTATTCTTGTTCCATGTTTAAGAGTTGAAAATTTTTCCATCATTTTTTTTAAAATGTTTTCATCTGTAAACCAAAACAGAATAACATTTGCATCATCAATGTTTTCATTAACAACATCATTACAAATAATTTTTACATCATTTATATTTTTTTCAAGACACATTTTTTTTGCTGCATTAATTTTTTCTTGTGAGTTATCTATACCAATAATTTTTTTTGCTGTAAATTCTTCTCTTGCCACGACTAAACCAGTACCATCACCGCATCCTAAATGATAAAAAACATCATTATTAGTCAGATTTACAAATTTGAATATTTCTCGGAATGTTTCTACTGATAACTGAACGTTTTGACCTGAAAGTATTGATTCTGGTAATGTGTTTAGGTAATCTTCAATCTTCAATGTCTAGTAAGATCCTCAATAGAATTTATTCTCTTATACTTTCAAGTACTGACACTGCTTGCCATAAAGATGTTCTTACAAAGGAAGGTACATTTGGATTTTGTGTAATGTCGTCTAGTGAACTTATTGCATTTGCAGCTCTAACAGATACAGAATATTCTTCTGATTTTAGATCAACAATCAACTCACTGATTGTTTTTTTAAAATTTTTTGGTGTAGAGTGACTTGATGCAAGCTGGTTTAGTGTTTGTATTGCACTATTCATTGATTCTTTGTTAACATCACTCATTTTTTTTTATCTCCATGTCTATATCTCTATGAAGACATCCTCTGATTCTATTGTTACAGTGTATGAACTTAAATTATTTATTTTAGCTGGAAATTTTTCAAGACTTCCAGTTTTACAATCAAATTGAGCTCCATGCCATCCACAAGTAATTGTAGAACCATCTATCACTCCTTCTGACAAACTTGCACCTGCATGTGTACATGTATCATCACATGCAAAATAATTGCCACCAACATTTGCTACAACAATTTCTCTTCCATCAATTGTTACTTTTTTCATAATCCCTAATGCAAGTTCATTCGTCTTACAGGCAATAATTTTTCCCATGGCTATACAGAAAGATTATTCTTAATAATTTTACTTATTGCATCTAATGTATGCTACTAAAGGAACAACTAAAACACGTAATGCATAAATTTTTACCAACCACACTCTCCAAATCATTTATCAGAGCATTATATGCAAGTAAACATTCTTGTAAATTTTCAGTAGAAAGATGTTGTATGTGCGAAACTTGGACTTTGTACAAATTTTTACCTCTTTATTTGTCCACAAATTGAGTTTTTCTGACTTTGCCGTACTTTCAAGTTTAATTTCTGACTGATTCACAGAAATAACGTGCTTTGATCACATTTTGTTCAAAATTACTATTCTATTAGGCATGAAATTACGTATTTTGCATAAGTTCTAGGCTCAAAGAATCATGGAATAAAGTAAAAGTAGTCAAAATGGACTATTTTTAACCAAGTCCTAGGCGTGAATTATTTTGCATTTTGAGCAAAAATGTAGAAAATTGATCGAAAAGTGTAATATTTACAACCCAGAATATACGATCTAGATCGATAGTTGTCTAGAAATGAAATAAATTCAAAAAACACCTAATTTGTAGACCAATTGTCCATTAGTCTTAAATATCAATTTTTTGATGGAAATTCAATAACATGAAAAACGAATTAGGACGAAAAATAACTAGTCTAACAATAATGACAATAATGTTCGCAGGTGGACTGACAATTGCCGCACCAGGATTCTTACCAGAAGTAGCAGCAGAAGACGATATGATGTATGTGTCTTGTGAGAATGAAATGTTCGGCAACACCTTTGCTGGTGGTCAGATCTGTGAAATCATTGTAAGAGATCCCGCACGGGACGCAACTGAAATTGCTCAAGGAGAGCCAACAGTTGAAGTAAGTGGCGAAATTTTGCGTATGGTGCAAGCTATTGACGGTTACTGGTATGCATATATCGGTAGTACCGGAGCAGTACAGACAGCACACGGAAATGCCAACGTTGACTACGGAGACGGTCATTCACAAGGTTCAGCACCACGAACTGGTGCAGTGTCTGATGCAGCAACATCAGGTCACAACTTTGGTAACCTTACCACATCATCAACCGCTTGGGTATTCACTGGCTACGGAAACGCAGTTGGTAATACTGACATAAATTCAAAGATGATGACCGACGGCTATCCAGAACTATCAGATTATGGTGTACCTGGCACAGGAATCGGCACAACCGGTTCATATGCTGGTCAGCATAATCTTACAGTCTGGCAGTGGCCATTCATTCAGACTTGGGAATT
>CAYQPZ010000031.1:0-6711 GCA_964419505.1 uncultured Candidatus Nitrosopelagicus sp.
CAATTTTTGCGTCAAAGATGGTTCTATCAAATGCCACAGTCATGTCGTATATTGGATCACATAAATCATTTTCAATAGAATGAGCGCTACACTCTAAAACTGAAACTTCAAAAATGAGAGAAATAGAATCGAGATCTGCTGTGACAGATTTAAGATTTATGCCTGTAGTATCGTAGTTTAAAGCATGATTAACCTTCATTAATCCGCCCACCTCAATTGATGAGCTTGCGGCAAAAGCCGGCATAGTAGAAATGGTTGCTATAAGTACCATTGTAAATATTATTTTTGGTATCATCACTAAATAACGCCTCTAAGTATCTGTATTATCTTTTCGGCTATAACATTTGCAGCTAATAACTGAGCTTCTTTTGTCTGGGCACCCATATGAGGCGTGGATATGAAATTAGGTAGTGTTGCCAACTTGTTTGATGTGGCAGGTTCAACTTCAAACACATCAAGTGCAGCTCCCTCCAAATTACCAACTTTTAGTGCATCATACAATGCCTCTTCATCAATAACACCTCCACGTGACGTGTTAATTATTCGTGCAGTGTTTTTCATAGTTGCAATTTTTTCAGAATTTATCATATGCTTTGTACTATCTAATAACGGAACATGAAGTGAAACATAATCTGAACTTGCCAATAATGTGTCAAGATCTGCTTTCATCAATCCAACTTCTTTAGAAAATTCTTCATCAATTGGTATCACATCAAATCCTATAATATTCATGTTAAATGATTTGGCTAGACGAGCAAGTCTTTTTCCAATGTTTCCCAAACCAATAATGCCCAAATATTTACCTCTGAGTTCTGAACCCATTAATTCTTTTTTGATCCAGTTCCCATTTCTTACTTCTCTATCAGCTCTTGAAATATCCCTTGCAAGTGAAAGCATTAATCCAATAACAAGTTCAGCTACAGCGTTCATTGCACCTTCAACAGAATTTATCACTCGAATGTTTTTTTCTTTAGCAGCATCTTGATCAATGTTATCCAAACCAACTCCAACTCTAGCAATAATTTTACATTTGTCAGCTTTTTGTATAAGTTCGCTTGTAATCTTTGTCCTACTACGTACTACAACAACTTCATAACTTCCAATCTTTTCAGCAATTTGTTCTGATGTAATTTCTGGTTCATATGTCACCTGTAAACCATTTTTCTCTAGTATCTCATTTAGAGTTGGGTTTACCTGATCACAAATCAGAACTGATTGATTAATACTCATGAAACAAATCCTGAACTCATTTAATATAACTCATTTTATGAAATTCTCACTCAGTGATTTTTTAGATTATTAGATAGGATTTACCTAAAAGAAGCGAAATAAAAAGAAAAGAAAATGGGTTTAGTTTATCCTTCAGCTTCTACTGCTGCTTCAGCTTCTGCTGCTGCTGCTGCTGCTGCAAGAATTGCTGGAACTGCTTCCCATAGTGGTATTGCGCCGTTTTCGATAGCTGCGTTTGCAACATCATCAGTACACATACAATGCACGTTCAAAGCTGGATGGCCAATTGATTGGGCTCCTGCTGGTGGGACTGCATCAGATGGATTACCTAATACGCCTGCATATGAGCCTGCATCAACTGCGCCTTGAACTACTCCAAGTGCTGTTGCAGTCTCATTAATTGTTGGTAGTGGCAATCCTGCTACAAATACAGATGCTGCACCACTATAGATTGCTGCGTAATCGTGGTTCACTGCTACATAAACGCCTGGTTCGTCAAAGACGATGTCAGCAATCATGTTTTGTGAGCCACCAAGTAACCATGTTTCAGTTCCTTGTGCTTGTACTCTGTTTCCTTGTGTTACTCTGTCGATTATTTCACCGACTACGTGCCAGTAAAGTGGTTCGTTACCTTGATTTTCCACAAAGATTCGAACATGTTCACCAGTTGGTATGAAGAGCAACTGTGACTGATATTGTTTTAAGTCCATTGAATTCCATGGCTGTGCTACAAAGATGTTCGTTCCCGGATGTCCATTAAGCAAGTTATGTATATCATTTGGTACATAACTGAATTGTTGTCCGTTAACTACAGTTCCTGATGTAGAGTGTGCCATCATCTTACCCATGTCATAATTGCCATCGGTAAGATATAGCTGGTTGTATTGCAATTGGAATTCAATCGCATCACCACTATAGAATTGTCTGTCCTTTACAACTTCACCGCCGTCTAGTGCTGTCTTCTCAACCATTAATCTTTTGTAACCGTCGAGTGGATCAACAATGGTAATTCCATACATACCTAATAGTACGTGTTGGTCCATTGCTGCTACATTAACACCAGAGCAGTGGTATTTGTAAACACCTGGTACTTCTGCAATAAAGCAGTACTCACCGGTTTCACCGATGTTTACTGCACCCATGTAAGGTTTTGCAGACATTTGAGATGCATGCATATCATTTCCATGTTGTGTTGGTTCATCACCAGGAATTGCCAAAGTCATGTGTACTACATCACCTTGTGTAACTCTTAGTGTTGGTCCAGGAATCTGTCCGCTAAAAGTCATTGCGTTGTACTCGCCGCCTACCATTGGCATTGAGACACTTTCAGCTGTCAAGTCGAAGTTTACAACTGTACGACCTGAATCTAACAGTTCACTACATGTTCCTGATACGGCATAAGCCTCAGGCATTATTAGCTGTAAGCCACCCATTTTTTCGATTGCATCATAAGCATCGACTTTGTAGTCTGTACTTAGTGCTGCACCGGTTTGAGTGCCTGTAAAGCTACTTCCGAATAGTGCGCCTCCCATAACTGCTATTGCAGCTACGGTCATTATTGTTGAATAACGTCTATTCATTAGTATTCGATAATCGAATTAGAGTATATAATACTAACTGGATTTTACCCTCAGTACTAACTAAAACAAGTGATCTAATTAGATCAAATTTAATATAAATTCAATTTTTATTAGTGAACTACTTAATCTATTTGTGAAATTTAGAACTGACAAAGACTCACTTGGTGCAGTTAAAATTCCATACAATGCATTTTATGGTCCATTTACTGGTAGAGCCATAAAGCAGTATAATGTTACTGGGCAAAAGTCTCACAAAAATTTAATCAGATCATTTGTTATGATAAAGCGCTCTGCTGCAGTTGCAAATATGAAAACAAAGGCAATCAACAAGAAGCAGGGAACCGCAATTGTCAATGCATGTGATAAAATTCTTTCCGGAAAATATCAAGATCAATTTGTTGTTGATATGATAAACTCTGGTGCAGGAACTGCGTTTAACATGAATGTAAACGAGGTAATAGCAAACGTTGCGCTAAAAGTTTTGGGAAAAAGACAGGGACAGTATCAATTCCTTCATCCAAACGATCATGTAAACATGTCACAGTCAAGCAATGACACATATCCAACTGCAATGCACATGTCGATTCTATTTTCACTAAAAGAACTTGTTCCAATAATTGATAAACTGATAATAGCACTTGATAAAAAGGCAAAAAAGTTTTCTAAATACAAAAAAATTGGAAGAACTCACTTGATGGATGCACTTCCAGTCACACTTGGTAGTGAATTTATAGCGTATGTTACTTCTCTTTCAATTGCACGCGACCAAATTATTTCATCACAAAAACAATTACAAAGTATTGCGCTTGGTGGTACTGCAGTTGGCACAGGCGCGAATACACCAAAGGGATATCGTAAAAGTGTAATAGTAGAACTTGGTAAAATATCAAAACTTCAATTACAACCACAAAAAGATATGCAATATGCATTACAAAGTAAATTTCCAATTGCTAATTCATCATCTGCATTGAAAAATTTTGCAATTGAACTTGGAAAAATATCAAACGACATAAGATTAATGGCATCTGGTCCAGTTGCAGGTATATCAGAAATTGGAATTCCTGCAGTGCATGCTGGTTCTTCAATAATGCCAGGTAAAGTAAATCCATCTCTTGCAGAGTGTATGAATATGATATGCTTTAGTGTCATAGGAAATGATACTGCGGTCTCTTTTGCAGCACATGCAGGTCAATTTGAGCTTAATGTAATGCTTCCAGGAATGCTCAAGTCAGTTTTAGATTCAACTGATATGCTAACTAACTTTTTACCAATATTTTCTACAAACCTAATTGATGGATTAACAGCTAATCAATCAAAACTTCGAGAAAATATTGAGAATAGCCCAGTTATAGTAACATTGCTTGCACCAAAAATTGGATATCTAAAATCTGCGGAACTCTTCAAGGAATCATTAAAAACTGGAAAAACAATTCGCGAACTTGTAATATCGAAAAAGTTATTGACAAATAAGGAAGTAAATTCTCTCTTAGGTTAACATGGCAAGAATTTGGGTGGAGGCATATGGATGCTCTGCCAGCTTTTCAGACTCTGAAATGATCTCAGGTCTAATACTAAATGGTGGACATACATTGGCAGAGAATGCCCAAGATTCTGATCTAAGCCTTATAGTGACATGCTCTGTGAAGGATGCTACTGCAACTAAGATGGTTCATAGGATTAAAGAGTCAAACTCAAAGCCACTAATTGTTGCAGGATGTCTTCCAAAAGCTGAGCAAAAAACAGTCGAGAAATTTGCAGAAAATGCTAGTCTTTTGGGACCAAATTCTATTGGTAAAACTCTACAGGTAATCCAATCAACCCTTGATGGAAAAAAAATGATTGCGCTGGATGATTCTGATGTATCAAAAGTTGGACTTCCAAAAGTTCGTCTTAATCCTGCAATTGGAATAATAGAGATTGCAAGTGGCTGTATGAGCGAGTGTACCTTCTGTCAAACCAAATTAGCGAAGGGTGATTTACAGAGCTATAGAATAGGTGACATTGTAAGGCAAGTTAATGCTGAATTATCTGATGGATGTAATGAGGTATGGCTTACATCAACTGATAACGGATGTTATGGCTTTGATATTGATTCTGATCTTCCAAAATTGCTACACACTGTATCAGAAATTCCCCAAAAATTCTTCATTCGAGTTGGTATGATGAATCCAATGTATATGCCAAGAATTAGAGACGGACTACTAAAGTCATTTGAAAGTACCAAGGTCTTCAAATTTTTACATATTCCTGTACAGAGTGGTAGTGATAAAGTTCTCAATGATATGAAAAGGGGTCATACTTCCCAAACTTTTAGAGATATTACTAATCAATTCCGAGATAAATTTGAAAAGTTCACAATTTCAACCGATGTTATAGTTGGATTTCCTACAGAGACTGTAGATGATTTTGAACAGACTTTACAACTTTTACAAGAAACCAAGCCAGATATAGTGAATTTATCAAGATATAGTCGAAGACCTGGAACTGATGCAGCTGAAATGAAACAGATTGATGTTGCTGAGGTCAAGCGAAGAAGTAAGATCGCATACGAATTGATTACCAAAATCTCAAACGAAAATAATCGTAAGTGGATAGGTTGGGAGGGACATGTAATATTTGATGAGGAGTATGAAAGTCAGATAAGAGGCAGGAATTTTGCATACAAGCCCATATTCGTAAAAGAAATGCCAAAAATCGGGCAGATTATAAATGTCAAAATTACAGATGCCACAAATCATAGTTTGATTGGGAAGATTATCAGCTAAAAATTTTAGATCGGAATTCTAATCAAAACTAAGTAAACAGTTTTTTATCAGAAATTGTGAAAATGTACATGACTTTTGATCTAGTCGAACCCGTATTGATTATTGGACTTGGTGGTGTAGGCTCAAAATTAGCAATAGATATGAAAGAATCTATCGGTGCTGACTGCATACGAATTAGTAATGACAGAAAAGATCTCAGTGAGAATGGCTCTATTGAAATTTCCACAAAATCAGTAATCAATCCATCAGTTCAACTGATTAGAGGCGGTGCTATGGAATCTATTAACGATATTTCTGAATCTATCTCTAATTACAAAACTATAATCATAATGACTAATTTGGCAGGAAAGGCTGGTGCTGCAATATCACCTGTTGTCTCATCTATCTGCAAGGAACAAAACAAGAATGTTTTGTCTTTCGCTATCATGCCATTCAAATTTGAAAAAGATAGAATTTTTCAATCTGGAATATCATTGAAAAGACTTAGAGCTAACTCTGATTGCACTATAATTATTGACAATGATGCATTACTTGATAGTAATCCAGATCTTACACCACAAGAGTGCTATAATATAACAAACAAAGCAATTCAATGTCTTACGTCTTCAATAAAATCTTCAACGCTTTCTGAAGAGACTAATATTTTATCAACTAGTAGAGATGCCGAAGATCTTGAAACATCACTAAAGGATTCTATGAGAATGCTTTACGAAGATACTGCACCACATAGTATTAAACGCTCAATGTTGTACGTATATGGTGGTAGTAATATTCCAATCGGAATAATCAACTCTGTGTCCAATATTGTTGGAGGAATATTTGAGGATGACAGCACCCAAATTGACATGTCAGCATCTGAAAGCACAAATGTTGTAATGCTTAGTTCAATTCGTGGTGAGATACGTTTTGATAAATATGATCCACTTGGAATTATCTCACAGGAAAAAACAATTGACTGGGATGATCCAGAATGTAGTATTGATTGTCAATTAGACATTCCACAATTAGAATAAAATAATTATTCAGATTTCTTTTTACTTACTGTTTTTGGTTTTTCTTCTTTCTTTGGTGCAGCTTTAGCTTTTGGTTTTTCTTCTTTCTTTGGTGCAGCTTTAGCTTTTGGTTTTTCTTCTTTC
>CAYQPZ010000031.1:6811-12047 GCA_964419505.1 uncultured Candidatus Nitrosopelagicus sp.
TTTGGTGCAGCTTTAGCTTTAGCTTTTGGTTTTTCTTCTTTCTTTGGTGTGGCTTTAGCTTTTGGTTTTTCTTTAGTCACGACTTTGTCTTCATCAAGTCCTTCACCAACATTAACTTCAACTATCTCCTCCGGTTTTTCTGGCTCTATATTTTCTGCCACTTCAGGTGTAGACACTTTTTCTGGTATTACTTCCGAGTCAACTTCATCCTGATATGGTGAAACTAGAATGTAACCTTCGTCAGTTTTAGTCATTTTAACACGAATCTTTCTTGGTGGACTACGCACTCCACGTGCCCAAATAATATGGCTTATCTCTTCATCGATCTTTATGGTATGTGTCTTCATGTGATGTCTAGCAAATTCTTTAATCATGTTTATCGCACGAACTGCTCTATGTGTATTAGGGCTGAGAAGAACTTTTCCTAATGGAATTGTGTATACTCGTTCAAGTTCTTGAGACATTATCCAACCTCTACATCAGTTCTTCGCCATTGTCTAGCTTTAGGGTTAGTTCTTACCGCTCTTTTTGTTTTGAGTATAACCCATGCAGGAACGGCTGATGCCTGCTTTGTTTTTTTAATTAACCGAATTTTTCTAGCTGAACTTTTGCGAGTTGCCATAAATGTTCAGGCATGAAAGCCTCTTTTTAAATCAAACTAGATTATATGCTACAAAACAAAATATTCTGCTTCAGGATGATGAATTACAATTGCAGCGGTTGATTGTTCTGGAACGATTTGACCTGATTCGGTTAACTCCATACCAGATTTTTCACCATGAATTAATTTCCAAACTAGATGATGTTGACTTGTATCAGGGCAACTTGGGTAACCCCAACTATATCTAAGACCACCCCTATCCTTGATGCCTAACTCATCTTTTATTTTTTGATTAATCCACTCAGCCATTGCTTCTGCAGTTTCAACTGCAAGCCCATGTAAATAATACGCATCAGTGTATTTGTCTTCTTTATCCCATTTTTCAATTAATGCTGCAGTTTTAGTGCCTACAGTAACTGATTGAAATGCAACGATATCACTTTCTCCAAAATAATCAGTTAGACATAGATGCTTACTTTTTGAGGATCTTGGGAAATCAAAGATTACCTCTTGACCATCTGGATTTTCTACGACTAACTTATTGTTACGATTATGACATTTGAAGTATCCATAAACTACTTTTGGTTCAAATAGGTTTTCATCAATAACTCTTGTTTTCCATTCTGCAAGAAGTTTTTCAGGATCATCAATTGTATCAGTTTTAGAGCTTCCTTTGATACCCCACGATAACTTGAAGAGTGATTTTTTGTTAAGATGAGACCAGATTTCATTTAGATCAAAATCTTCAGATTTTAGTCTTATAACTTCGTTAAGTTTTGGAGGAGTTGGAGGAGATACAGGTTTTACATCACTTCGAGGAAGATCCTCAGATGCAATTTGTTTTACTTTACTTTCTTCCCATTTGGATATTTTTTCTTTCCAAGCACTAACAAACTCATCCTTTTCCTCAGATACTAACTTGTCCATTGTTTTAAGACCATCAAACATAGTTCCACAATAAAATATACCGGATTCGTAAATTCCATCTTGTTTTGCAATTCGATTAATGTAATTGCTGTTTATTGCAGCACCTCCACATAATACTGGAATGTTGACATCAGTTTTTCTTGCATGTTCAACAAAAAATTGCATTTGCTTTGATGTAGATACCAGCAGCGCAGATAAACCAACCGCATCTGGTTTTACCTCTTTGATTTTTTCAACAAATTTTTGAAGTGGTACTTGTTTACCTAGATCATATACAGTGTAACCATTATTCTCAAATATTGTTTTTACAAGATTTTTACCAATGTCATGAACATCGCCATAAACTGTTCCTAAAACTAGAATTCCTTTACTAGTTCCTTCTTCTTTTAGAAGATATTTTTCCAATTCTTTAACTGCTGCTTTCATACATTCTGCTGATTTGAGTACAAATGGCAAAATTAACTCTCCAGTACCAAATTTATCACCAACAGTCTTCATTGCAGGAAGTAAATCATCATTTAATGTCTGAATTGCACCTTGATGAGTAACTTCTTTTCCTGCATTAATTGATAGTATACCATCATTTTCAATTAACAAATCATCTCTTGGTAATTTTTCTGCAATTGCAGATACTACATCGTTTTTTATTCCATCTTTTAGCCTATTAATAATTCTGAAATTTGCACGTTTTCCTGCAGACCAAGATGGATCAACATCAATCTTTTTTGCTTTAGATGCAGGATCTTGAGTGACGCTTTCAAAGTGTATAATCAATTCAGAAAGTGCATTTTGACTCCTATTGAAGATCAAATCCTCAACTAATTTCTTTTCTTTTTCATCAATTTCGGTATATGGAGTAATCTCACGTGCATTTACAATTGCACTATCAAGACCATACTGCACAGCGTGATATAGAAATACTGAATTTAAGACACGTCTTGCTTCAGGAGCTAAACCAAAGCTTATGTTGCTTAAACCCAAAGTGGTGAATGAAGTTGGAAATCTTTCTTTGACAAGTTTAATTCCTTCTAATGTGTTTTTTCCTGCATTACGAAATTCTTCTTCACCTGTTGCAAGTGTAAAAGTTAAAACATCAAAGATGAATTGTTCTGGTCGTAGACCATATTTTTTTCCTGATTTGTATAATAATTCGGCAGTTTCAACTTTTTGAGTTGGAGTTTTTGCCATTCCATCAGGACCTATACATAATGCAATTGCAGGTACTCCATATTTTGCCATTAATGGTGCTAATGCTTTGAATCGACTCCCGTCACCTTCTAGATTGATAGAATTAATGATTGGTTTACCTGGAATTTGTTCTATTGCAGATTCAATTACGTCAGGATCTGTTGAATCTATGACTAGTGGTGCATCTATCTCTAAACTCAAACTCTTTACTAATTTGAGGATGAATTCCTTTTCGTCAGAACGCTCTGTTGTTGCAACACAGACATCAATGCAGTGTGCACCATCTTCTACCTGTTTTCTTGCAAGATCAACTAATCCATCAAAGTCATCGTTGAGTACCAGTTGTTTTGCTTTCTTCGAGCCCTGTGTGTTTAATCTTTCACCAATTATTAGAGGACCAACTTCTTGTTTCAGATCAACTGATTTTATTGCAGAGCTAACTCTAATCGTCATGTATATTTTATGTAAAATTTTTTGTAAATACTTAACTCATCAATGTTTCTTTTGTTGGTCAATAATTTTTCTTAGTTGAACAATATGTTCAGGATTAGTACCACAGCAACCACCAATAATGTTGATTTGTGGATATTCCTTGATGAATGAATCAAGTGCAGAAGCCATTTTCTCAGGTGTCATCTTGTATACAGCCTGACCACCCTCATTTTCAGGCATTCCGGCATTTGGAACTATCAAAAGTGGTTTGTGCTTTTGATCATTTAGCCACTGTACACTTGGTTCCATTTCTATTGGTCCAGTTGAGCAGTTCAGACCAAAAACATCAATTCCCATTTCAGAAATGGTTGTATATGCAGATTGGACATTCGTTCCAAGAAGCATCTTTCCATATTGATCCAAAGTTACATTCGAAATGAGAGTCACTTTTTTTCCGGTTTTTTTCATTGCGTTGTGAGATGCTTCAATTGCAAGCTTTACTTCTAAGATATCCTGGCTTGTTTCTATCAAAAGTGCATCTGCAGTACCTAAAATTAATCCCTCTGCTTGTAGTTCGAATGCTTCACGGATTTCACTCAGAGGTTTTTGTCCTAAATCAGGATCGTTTGAGCTTGGAAGGTATCCAGTTGGACCCATAGAGCCGACAACAAATCTCTGTCTGTCAGGGAATTCATCACAAACACTCCTTGCAAGTTCAGCATTTTTTTTATTTAGCTCTACTGTTTTATCACCGAATCCATATTCATCTAGTTTTATTTGATTCGAACCAAATGTATTAGTCTCAATACAATCAGAACCAGACTCAAGATATTTTCTATGAATTGATTTAATCCATTCAGGTCTAGTTGTTGAAAGACCATCATTAAATCCGTCTTTTCCATCTGGAAAGTCATCTGATTTGGGATCTAATTTTTGGATTTCAGTACCCATTGCACCATCAAACAATAGGACTCGTTTTTCCAGTGCTTGTGCAAAAGTTTCGATAATCAATTTTGTAATTGTGTTAGAAATTCTAGCGCTCCTTTAAAATCATTTGGTGAAGTTAGTAAAACGTCTCCAGTGATTTTTTCTATCTGATTTATGAAATCAGAAAAGTCATCCTTATAATTTGACCAATCAAGTTTTAAGAATTCTGCTGACTTTAGGTTCTTCTCTGATGGAAACAATACACAAGGAATAATCTTAAAGCCATTTGGTGAAAGATAGTTTGTAATTCTTTGAACCTGTGTAATATTATGTATAACTTGAGTAACAAAACCGTGTGGTTTGGAATTTACCTTTTTAGAAATTTTTTCAAAACTTGGATTACTTGGAAGAGAAAGAAAGATATCAGTTTTTTTATTGTATTCTAAATCGTTCAAGTGTTGAACTGCTTGACTGGGAAAAATACCTGAATGATGATTAGAATTTTGTGAAGGATCACCCATAAGAACTAACAAGCCATCTAAATTTGCTTCGATAGATGCTTGTGTAATGTTAGCAATCTGTTCTAAACTCTTGTCTATTACACGTAAACTAATAGTAATTCTAAGATCTGGTATTTTTTGTTTTGACTCTATTGCAATATTAATTGGTGATATTCTCTCAATTCCCAATACTGAATCAGTTAGATGTATTCCATCACATACATCACTAATCTGTTTGATCCTTGAATAGAGTCTTTCAAGTCTTTCCACATTATCAGTAATCTTTGGCGGATTAATCTCGTATCTTATGGCCATATCAGATTTGTTGGATAACTCGATTAAAACTTCTCTATTTTTGAATTAATTAATTGAACTCACCGGTATAATACACTCATAATTCGTAGTTTAAATAATTCCAAACATCTGATTAGGTTTTTAACTAAATTAAGACTAGTGTGATTATGAAAGGATTACTTTTCATGATTGGTGGCTTTGCATTATTTTCAATTCTAATTCCTCAGATTGCACATGCTGGAATGTATGGTGAGGTATACATACCTGAGCATGAGTTTGTTGGGTTTTATGATGAAACCGATACATATACGATCTTTGCTGGAATAAAAAACAAAGAATACTATCCGATAATTCCAACAGTTACAAT
>CAYQPZ010000032.1:0-12016 GCA_964419505.1 uncultured Candidatus Nitrosopelagicus sp.
ACCATAAGTATGCTCTAATACTTATGGCCGCAGTCGCTATGACGGCAACAGGTGCCTTATCAACAGCGTATGCTCAGCAAGTCAGTGATGGCATGCCGGGTCCGGATTACAGTATCTATACTGGAAATCCAAACGAATGTTGGTATGACACTGATGATGATGGCGTCCCTGACATGTACTGTATGATTGATACAGGTGACACTGCTTGGATGCTAACCGCTAGCTCACTGGTACTCTTCATGACTCCTGGTGTTGCTTTCTTCTACGGAGGATTAGCAAGATCAAAGAATGCAACCAACACAATTGGTATGGTATTCATTGTAATGGGTCTGATGAGCGTTCAATGGGTTTTGTGGGGATATTCTCTGTCATTTGGTTCTGTAGATTCAGATGCAAACATGTTCATGGGTAACCTGGACTATGTGGGACTTAACCAAGTTTCACAATGGGCACCATTAGGTGAACCTGATTCATGTTTCGACACTTGGTCTTACTATTACCAGATGCAAGAGATGAAGGAAGGAGATGTATGTAGTACAGCATGGCCTGGCACAGTGCCACACCTATTGTTTGCTATGTTCCAATGTACCTTCGCAATCATCACACCAGCACTCATTGTTGGTGGTCTCGTTGATCGTATGAAGTTTAGCGCTTTGGTGGTTTTCGTTCTCTTATGGGGAACATTCGTCTATGACCCAATTTGTCATTGGGTATGGGGCGGAGGTTACATAGGAAACATGGACTTCGATCCAGACTTATCACCAAGCTTCGGTCTAGACTTTGCAGGCGGAACTGTGGTTCATATTTCATCAGGATTTGCAGCACTTGCTGGCGCACTAGTCCTCGGAAGAAGACTAGGATATGGAAAAGTTCCAATGGAGCCACACAATGTACCAATGGTAGTTCTTGGTGCATCAATTCTTTGGTTCGGTTGGTTCGGTTTCAACGCAGGAAGTGAGGTATTAGCTGATGGAATCACTGTAAGCGCATGGGCAGTTACAAATACGGCAACCGGTATGGCTTCCGTAACATGGCTGCTAATGGCTTGGGCACACACAGGCAAACCAAGTATAGTAGGTGCAGCAACAGGAGCCGTTGCAGGCCTGGTAGCAATCACACCAGCATCTGGTTGGGTTGGACCAATGGCATCAATAATTATCGGCATCGCTGCAGGTACAGTTTGTTATGGTGCTGTTGCATTCAAGAACGCCCGAAAGTGGGACGACGCACTAGACGTGTGGGGTGTCCACGGAATGGGTGGTTTCACAGGTGCAGTCTTAACTGGTACACTAGCTAGCCCACACATTTGGGATACTGGCGATGGTATCGGTGCATGGACAGGTACACCAGAAGGTTATGAACAGCAAGCAATCAACATTGTTGGTGCTTTGATGTCAGTTGCATATGCATTTGGTATCACAATCATAATCTTGAAAATCATGGATGCAGTATGGCCTGGAGGAATCAGAGTCACTCCAAAAGAGGAGGAAATAGGACTCGATCTCTCACAAAACGGTGAAAGAGCATACGTAAACGAATAAGAAAATCCAATTTTTCTTTTTTCTTTTTTTTTAAATCTGAACAACAGCGGATGCTAAATTGTAATTTTTATCCTACTAAAACAGAACCAGAATCATGTTAATTTCCACAGAACAACTGAATCAAATTCTACATGATAAGAATATACTAATTATAGATTCACGCTCATACAAAGAATATTCAAATGGTCACATACAAGGTGCTGTAAACCTAGATCTTTTTGCATTTCATTGGTTTGATACATCAGAAAATGGAATTAACAGTTTTAACGAACAAATGAGAAAAATTCTTTCTTACACAGGTATTGACGAAAATAAAAAAATCATATTCTATGATAATTCATCTGGAATGCTTGCGGCACGTGGGGTTTGGCTATGTCTTTACTTTTCACATCCAGATGTGAGTATACTAAATGGGGGATTCAAAAAATGGACTGCCGAAAAACTTCCAAATGAGTCAAAATCAAATAGTTACAATCCATCCAAACTTATGACAATAATAGAACCATCTATCATAACAGGATTTGATTATGTTGAAAAAAGCATCGGTAAAGCGACAATTATTGATGCGCGTTCACCAGAAGAGTTTGATGGATCTATTCCCAGAGCCGCACGAGGTGGGCACATCCCAACCGCAATAAACCTAGATTGGATCAAAAATCTTAATGAAAATGGCACATTCAAATCTGATACAGAATTATCTAAATTATATCAACTGAATAAAGATTCTGAGATCATAACATATTGTCAAGGAGCTTATAGGGCTGCGAATAGTTTTCTAGTACTAAAAAAACTCGGTTTCAAAAATGTCAAAGTCTATCTGGGTTCTTGGGGAGAATGGGGAAATAATTTAGAACTACCAGTTGAGTGATTATTTTTTCCATCTGAATTGATTGTATACCATTTCCGGAACAAGTTGCTTGAAAGGTTTTGAACCACCATCATACCATTTTGTAAAAAATTCATAGAGATGAAGCCTTAAAGCCTGAATGAAAACAATCAAACCTTCAATCATCATGATTCCAATATTTCCACCAATTATCAAAGCCATTGCACTAGGAGAACCCCATCCACCCATACTTTCAAATGAATTATTTACAGTAAGTAAAAGTGCAGCATGAACAAGAAGCATGATTCCAATTCGTGCATAGCTTATGGTATGCGCAAGACATTCAATTGATTTTCCAAGTAGAACTTCAATTACTACATTAACCATACTTCCACCTTCTTCTGGGTGTCTTTTGTTATGCATAATTCCACCAACCATCATTATTACAATAGAAGCAATTGTGATGATTATTGCAATCCTAGAAATTATCCAGACCTGAGCCCAATCACCAAGGAAAATTGTGACCCATGGAACGGCTTCTGTATGAATGCCTTTGTACATACCCATAACATCATAACCTGAACCAATGGCACACATCATAATTACAACAATTCCTCCGTATAGTGTGACATTTGGAATTGCTTCTGTAAACATTGTTAGTTTATGTCCATCTTTTGCCAATTTTATAATTCGAAGCGCAAATGCCCAAAGAAGATGAACTATTCCCAAGAATATTGATACTTTGAGAATTGTAATTACTTGCTCAAATGTTAACTCTGCTACACTGATAACTCCAACCAACCAATCAATTGGATGTAAGATTCCTCCTTCATGTAATAGGGCTTCAAATGGTTGTAAATGATCTATATGAAATCCAAACGCTTCTCCTTGTCCCACGCCTGCTATTGCCGCGGCTGCTCCAGATATTGCAATTAGCATTCCCCATCTTGATAGATTTCCCTGTGCTTTTAACTTGAAAATTAATCCTACACCCATCAACAGTAAACCATGTCCAACATCTGCAAACATCAAACCGTAGAATATTGGCCACATGATAGCAATCATAGGAGTAGGATCTGATTCACCACGTTTTGGAATTCCTTGACTCTCTGTAATCACTTCAAATGTTTTTACAAACTTTGGATTATCAAATAACGTAGGTGTGTGCTCTCTCAGTTTATTATCATTAATATCCTCAACCACTGACATCCATTCATTAGTCACTTGTTTGAATTTATTATCCATCTTTTTTGGAATATATCCTTGAATTACTGCAAAACTTCTTGTACCACCAGGCTTTCGTAACGACTCAAGAACTTCTTTTGTGACATATGCTTTTTCATGAATCACTAAAATATCTGTTCTAATCTTTTTTGTAATTCCAAGAATTTCTTTGGCTATTGATTTTTGTTTCGTAGTAAGTTCTTTGATCTTTGATTCAGCAAATGCAAATGCCTTGCTGGGTACTTGTGATACACCATGAGGAATGGTAAATGGATTTGCGTTAAAACTTCGCATAACTTTGAGAATTTTGTCGGTTTCTTGTCCATCGGCAACAATAATTATAGCAGATTCTTCCTTACTATCAAGATCATATTTGTAAAGTGCCACATCATCAAGCGTTTTAGAAATTTCTTGAAAATCTACAGTTTTAATGATAAACATATTTGTGTAGAAATATTTCATGAATCCTAGATTACTTACATCCACCTCTAACTTCTTGACAAGTGCAAGTGCATCTTTTATAGATTTAAATTCTGCTAGAGATCTTTTAACATCTTCATTCTGCTTTAGCAATTCTACTGGTTTATCAATAACTAAAGGAAATTGCTTCTCCAAGTCGTCAGTCATAGTTTTCAATTCGTCTAATTGATAATGTTTTTTCTTGATTACAGTTCCTTTGAAAAGAATCTCCATAATTCCAGTTCTGAGAGGAACACCCAATCCCTTTACAACCTCATCAATATTCTGAAAAACTTTTTGTGCCTTTAACAAAACATCATCTATTTCAGGTGTGACAATTTCATTTTTAGCCTCAATTTTATGAAACCATTCAAATTCTGCAAGACGGGAAATAGCTCTTGGAGAATCAGATCTCGGTAAGATTATAGTTCCAAGTCTTAGATCGGCTATTACCAAGATAAATTTTTTCTTTACAGTCGGGTTTAAAATGTTGCGAAACAAGTTTTCTGTAAAAACATTAAAATCATCTTCTCAAAGAGCGAACTTAATGGGTTCAAATTTATCCCTCGAAAAGACAATTGATAAGGTTCTGGAAAAAAACCGTTCTGAAATTCTTCAGAATCTTAAAAATTCTTTAACTGAATCACAAGAGAAACTATCAGCATCACTAAAAGATTTGGAGCAGGAATATGATAAAATCATATTAGAAGGACAAAAAGAAGCAGACAAAATAGAAAAGCAAATAGTTGGCAGTTCCGATCTTGAGGCTAGAAATAAGGCATTACTGTTAGTTGAAGAGTTTACCTCTAAAGTTTTTGAAAAGACAAGAGAACAAATTAAGAATTCACCAAAAGATTCCAACTTTTCAACTCTTATCACTTCTCTAATTAACGAAGCAACAGAAGCTTTGGGTACATCAGAAATTATTATTTACACAAATTCAAAAGATAAAGAGGTTGTTCAGTCAGTAGTTTCTAACATCGCTGACGCGGAGCTTTCATCAGAACAAATTGATTGTATTGGTGGCATAAAAGCTACATCAAAGGATGGATCAATGGCATATGATAACACGATAGATGCTCGCTTTGAAAGATTGAAGCCTTTAATAAGGAAAAATATTGCAGCAGAATTCAACTTAGAGAATTAAAATGGTAGCACAGGGAAGAATTGTATGGGTCAGTGGTCCAGCGGTTAGAGCTGATGGAATGTCTGATGCAAAAATGTATGAAACAGTATCAGTTGGAGAAGCAAAACTAATTGGTGAAGTAATACGTCTTACAGGTGATGTAGCATTTATTCAAGTTTATGAATCAACTAGTGGTCTAAAACCTGGTGAGCCTGTAGTAGGCACGGGAAATCCATTAAGTGTTTTATTAGGTCCTGGAATTATTGGTCAAATTTATGATGGGATTCAGAGACCACTAAAAGATTTAGCAGCCAAGTCTGGTTCTTTTATTGGACGTGGAATAACAACAACTCCTGTCGATATGACAAAAAAATACCATTTCAATCCAACTGTTTCAGTTGGTGATAATATAGAACCAGGAAACATAATTGGAACTGTTCCAGAATCTTCATTAATTGAGCATAAAATTCTTGTACCACCAAATCATGCAGGAGGAAAGATTACAAAAATTGTTAGTGAAGGAGATTATGATCTGGAAACAGAAATAGCTATTGTTGAAAAAGACGGTCAATCGGTACCATTAAAGATGTATCACAAATGGCCTGTTAGAACACCTAGACCATATTTGAAAAGATATGATCCAACAATTCCATTACTTACTGGTCAAAGAGTGATTGACACTTTTTTTCCATTAGCCAAAGGTGGAACTGGTTCAATTCCAGGTGCTTTTGGAACTGGAAAGACAGTTACACTACATCAAATTGCAAAATGGGCTGACTCTCAAGTTGTAGTCTACATTGGTTGTGGTGAAAGAGGAAATGAGATGACAGAAGTATTAGTTGAATTCCCAGAACTCAAAGATCCAAGAACAGGTAAACCATTAATGGATAGAACTGTTCTTGTTGCAAATACTAGTAACATGCCTGTAGCAGCAAGAGAGGCAAGCATCTACACCGGCGTGACAATTGCTGAATATTATAGAGACATGGGCTATGATGTTGTTTTAGTAGCAGACTCAACAAGCAGATGGGCTGAAGCATTAAGAGAAATGTCTGGAAGACTGGAAGAGATGCCTGCAGAAGAAGGCTATCCATCATATCTAGCATCAAGATTAGCAGAATTTTATGAAAGAGCAGGACGTGTTAGAGCAGCAGGAAGTCCAGAACGTGATGGTTCTGTATCCTTAGTTGGAGCAGTATCACCATCTGGTGGTGACTTTACAGAACCTGTCACAACTCATACAATGAGATTTATCAAGACTTTCTGGGCACTAGATGCTAAGCTTGCATATTCAAGACATTATCCATCAATTAACTGGATGAACAGTTATTCAGGATATCTCGCTGATATTGCAAAATGGTGGTCTGAAAATATTAGCGATGACTGGCTTAGTCTACGAGGGGAAACCTATGGAATATTACAAAGAGAAGATACACTAAAAGAAATTGTAAGACTTTTGGGTCCGGAAGCACTTCCGGATGAAGAAAAACTAATTCTGGAGGTAGCAAGAATGATTAAAATTGGAATTTTACAACAAAATTCATTTGACGATGTTGATACATATTGCAGTCCTGAAAAACAATTCAAATTAATGAAATTACTAGTTGACTTTTACAAACAAGGACAGCAAGCACTAAAAGACGGTGCTGCATTATCAGACATTCGTGCAATGCCAGTTATTGGAACTCTACTTAAAGCAAGGATGGCTGTAAAAGACGATGAAATGGATAAACTAGAAAAAGTTCAAACAGAAATTTCTGAACAGTTCAAAAGTATTACAGGAGTTAAAGTTACAAATTGAGTACACAAGGCGGAGTACAGTATAGTAAGATTGCAGAAATCAAAGGACCGTTAGTAGTTGTTGATGGTGTTGATAATGCAGCATTTGATGAATTAGTAGAAATTGAGACAAACGATGGTGAAAAACGATTAGGAAAAGTTCTTGAAGTTGGAAATGGTAAAGCAGTAGTTCAAGTCTTTGAGGGAACAACTGGATTATCTGTTTCTGGCACAAAAGCAAAGTTTGTCGGAAAAGTAATGGAAATGCCTGTATCAGAACAAGTACTTGGTCGGGTTTTTGATGGACTTGGTAGACCAAAAGATGGATTACCAGATCCTGTTGCAACATCATTTCTGGATATCAACGGCGCACCAATGAATCCAGAACAAAGAGAATATCCTAAAGATTTCATTCAGACAGGCGTTTCAGTAATTGATGGAATGCTTACTCTTGTAAGAGGACAAAAACTACCAATCTTTTCAGGTTCTGGAATGTCTCATAATATTTTGGCGGCACAAATTGCACGACAAGCATCTGTTGTTGGAAAAAGCGATGAATTTGCAGTAGTATTTGCAGCTATTGGTGTGCAATATAGTGAAGCAGAGTATTTTAGAAGAAGTTTAGAAGAATCGGGTGCATTAAAACGAAGTGTACTTTTCTTAAATCTTGCAGATGATCCTGCCATTGAAAGAATTATCACACCTCGTGTTGCTCTGACAGTGGCTGAATATTTGGCATATGATTTGGGAATGCACGTGCTAGTCATTCTTACAGATATGACAAACTATGCAGAGGCACTACGTGAAATTAGTGCTGCCAGAGAAGAAGTACCTGGTCGAAAAGGCTATCCTGGATATTTGTATACTGATCTCTCAACTATCTATGAAAGAGCAGGAAGACTAAGAGGTAAAGCTGGCAGTGTAACTCAGATGCCTATCTTAACAATGCCTTCTGATGATATTACACATCCAATCCCAGATCTTACAGGATACATTACAGAAGGACAGATCGTTCTTGGAAGAGATTTGTTTAGGCAAGGCGTTTATCCACCAGTTAACGTATTGATGAGTCTAAGTAGAATTATGAAAGATGGAATTGGTGAGGGACGAACAAGAGCAGATCACCAAGAGATTTCAAATCAAAACTATGATGCATATTCAAGAGCACAAGAAGTAAGAGCACTTGCAGGAATTGTTGGTAAAGCTGGATTAACACCAGTTGATCTAAACTATATGAATTTTGGTGATGAATTTGAGAATGAATTCCTGACTCAGGCAATTGATGAAGATAGAACAATTGAAGAAACTTTATCATTACAATGGAAGACTGTTTCAAATTTACCTAAAAACGAATTAACCAAAGTAAAAGACAAATACATCGGACAATATTACAAGGGATAATTCTATATGTCATTCGGACAAAATGTTGTAGCAACAAAAATTGAACTCTTCAAATACAAACGTTCAGCACAAGTTGCAACAATGGTACAAAAAATTCTAGATGATAAGCGTAAGGTTTTATTAAAAAATATTGAGGAAATGATTACTGAAGCACAAAAAACTAGAGGAGGTATATGGGATCCATTACAAGATATTTACAAATCTGTCAATGAATCATATCTTTCTCTTGGAGTTGGCACAGTTGATTCGGTTGCACAATCAACTCCTGCAGTAATGGAAGTTAAATCTGACATTAAGAGAGTTGTAGATGTAACAATACCTGTTCTTACTGTTACTGAAAAAGACACAAAATCTATGCCTTATGGTTTTGCTGATACCAATGCATCAATTGATAGAGGTGCAAAACAAATCAAGGACTTGCTTCCAAAAATATGTAAAGCAGCGGAATTTGAAAATTCTATTTTTAGCCTCGCAAAAGCACTTGAAAAGACTCAAAAACTTCTAAACGCACTAGAAAATATAATTATTCCACAATACAGTCAGAGAGTGAAATACATATTGGCAACACTTGAGGAAAGAGAACGAGAAGAATTCGCAAGATTAAAAAAAGTGAAAGCATCAATGGAGAAAAGACAATAAATGGCAAAAGAAGAAATCAAAAAACTATTGGAAAATTCTAAAAAAACTATTGAAAAAGAACATAATGATTTTTCAGATTCAATAAGTAAAGATCTTGAATCTTTCAAAAAGAAAACATTAGATAAGATCTAAAAAAATTCTGTTGGTTTAAATATGGTTCAGCAAATGCAAAAAACACAAATGAAATCACTTACGATTTTACTACTTGCAACCATTATAGTTTCTATTTCAGGTTTAACTAGTGTTGCTTATGCACAAGAGGGAGATTCATCTGCTGGGTTCTCTGATGGTTCTAAACTAATCGGTGCAGGTCTAGCATTCGGACTTGCAGCAATGGGTGCAGGAATTGGTCTTGGTTATGTTGGTTCAGCAGGTCTTGCAGTAATTACTGAGAATCCAGCATTACAGTCCAAAGTGTTCATCTTTATCGGAATGGTAGAATCAATCGCTATCTACGGTATAGTAATGATGTTTATCATTCTGGGACAATAATCAGAAAAATTTTCAAAAGTTATATTTGCTCTCTGATCGCAGTTTTTGGTAAATTTTTCCAAATAAAGACTATGTTGCCACATATTTTTAAATTTTTCAAGGAAGATCATTGCTATAAACAGCCACACGAACATCAACATGATGTTTTTTCTTTCCAAAAGATCCCGAATGGGGATAGGTGCTTTTGGAGGCGCATTATTACTTTTCACTTTTCTTGCACCAGTTGAAGTTTTTGCTCAAGAAGAAAGTTCAGGTGGAACAGATCTAACAAAGCCAATATTGGCATTGGCAGCAGCAATTGCGATAGCTGGTGGTCTAATAGGCACTGGTAATGCACAACAGGGCATAGGTGCTGCTGGTATGGGCATAATAGCAGAAAAACCTGAGAAATTTGG
This sequence comes from uncultured Candidatus Nitrosopelagicus sp., assembly GCA_964419505.1. Classification (GTDB taxonomy): domain Archaea; phylum Thermoproteota; class Nitrososphaeria; order Nitrososphaerales; family Nitrosopumilaceae; genus Nitrosopelagicus. The sequence continues at coordinate 9,883 of CAYQPZ010000032.1, forward strand.
TCAGGTACTATTTTTCTTTGTTATTCCAGAAACACTTTGGATTATCGGCTTTGTTCTAGGAATTATTCTTCTACTAGATATCTTGTAGGAGAAATTTCATGAGCATAGAGACTTTCATACAAGAGATAGAAAGCCGAAAAAAAAATGATCTTGCTGAGTTAGACAAAAAACTAAACGACAAAAAATCAGAAACTGAGTCTAAGAAAAATTCTATAGTAAATGAGATTAAAGAGAATTATGCCAATGAGGCAAGAACAAAAGCAGAGAGAGAAGGTGCTAGAATAGTTGAAGCTGGAAAACTAGAAGCCAAGAAAATACTATTCAATGCAATCAATCAAAATTTAGATTCCACATTTGATGCTATCAAAAAAGAACTAGAAGGTTACTCGAAAAAGCCTGAATACAAACAAGTACTACAAAAATTGGTTGGCTATTCAAAGAAAGTACTTGCTAAAGAAATAGTAGTTCGTTGTAGAGAGGAAGATAAATCATTTTTCAAAGACGAAGTAAAGGTTGGTTCTACAATTCAAACTTTAGGTGGTTTTATTGCTGAAAACAGAGAGGGTACCAAAGAGATTGATTTGACTTTTGAGGAACTGCTTAGAAATAATGAAGATGAGATAAAGAATACAATTCTGGAGAAGATTCTATAATGGGTTCATCACAGTATGCATCTTCATTTGGTAGATTACAGTCAATTTCAATAAATTTCCTTTCTGAAGAGTTTTTGAAAAACCTGCTCAAGGCAAACAGTGTTACAGATATGGTTAAGCAATTAGAATCAACTTGGTATGGTGAAGAGATCAAACAGGCTGCATCCATATACAAAGACGCAGCACTCTTAGAAGTTGCATTTAATCGTCATATTGTTGAAACCAATAGAATCATTTCAGAAGCAACACCATTCGCTGGCAAAAATGCAGTTAGAACTTATCTTTCCAAATGGGATCTTTACAACATTGAACTAATTCTTTCTTCAAAGGCAATGGGAAGAGAGATTACAGAGACTGAATCACTACTTGTTTCTAGTAGAAACGTTCCAGCAGGAATAGCAGCTGGTAACATATCACATGATGAGATAAAGCTAATTCTTGCAGAAACAAGCGTTGATGGTGTAGTAAACAAGCTCACAAAATACGATTATGGTGTGACCCTGATGAAATATCTAGATGAATTTCAAAAGACTGGTGATCTTGGACCAATGATGTCAGCACTTCATGAGTCGTATTATCAAAAATTGCTCGAGTCACTCAGATTCTTTCAGGGAGATGAGGGTGCAATCAGAGAATTAGTTCGCGCTGAAATAGATAAGAAAAACATTCTAAATCTTTTGAAGGCAAAAGAGTCAAACTTGGAAAAAGATATTGTGTCAAAACATCTCATTGAGGATGGACGAATCTCTACAAAGGAATTACTTGATAGTTATGATGTTAAAGATGTTGCAGAAATTGCGGCACGGTTTGATTCTTACTTCAAACTAACTGATGTTATTGAACAATACAAGACTTCAAAAAATTTGATTGATTTTGAAGTAGCAATTACGAAGAACATCTTTGAAAACAATGTCAAAAAATTGAGAAATATTGCCTTGTCGATAGGAAATATTTTCTATTTTATATTCAGAGCAGAGAATGAACATGAAAATCTGAAAAGGATTACATATGGAAAACGCTATGATCTTCCACTTGATAAAATTAAGGAGATGTTATTAACCTGAGCAAACAAGTCTCAAAACAAAAAGATAACGCAAATGGAAGACTTGCAGTTGTAGGAGATCGTGAACTTGTAATTGGTTATCGTCTAATTGGAATTGATGATACATTTATTGTAAGTAATGAAGAAGATCCAAGTAAAAAAATCCAGGAGCTTTATTCATCCGGCGAGTTTGGCTTGATTATTGCAAGTAATTCAATGCGTGCTAAACTTTCTTCAAAATTTCTCGCAGAGATTGAAGAATCTATTGAGCCATTAGTTCTATTCATGCCGTCTCAAAAAGAAACATCCGAAGAGGATGAAGAATCAATTGCTGCATTAGCAAAACGAGTTCTGGGAATTAGTATAGAGGTTAATTGATATGGCAGACGCTACGATTACAAGAATTTCTGGTCCTGTTGCTGTTGCTAAAGACATAGGA
>CAYQPZ010000033.1:0-11792 GCA_964419505.1 uncultured Candidatus Nitrosopelagicus sp.
GCTTCTGCTGCGGCTGCTTCTGCTGCGGCTGCTTCTACATAACTATCAGTTATACCAAAAATTATAATCTCCTCAGAGCCTGCCAAAAAGTCAATTGTTAGTTTTTGTCCAACTTGAACAAAGTCATGATTTTCTTCACCGTCAATTGTAACAAAATAAGTACCATCATCAAATGATGTAATGGCACTTCTAGTCATTGTAATTGTTAATTGACCATCTACATTGTTATCCAACAAAACTGTAACAGAATTTTCATCTGGATTGTTAGTAATGGAGTCTACTATGCCACCATGAATTGTATATTTCAAAAATCCAGTAAGAGTGTCTGGAACAGATGGTGTTGATGCTGTTTCAGGTGGACTGATTTGTGGTGGGGGAGTATATGTTTGAGTTGGTGTTGATGTTTCTGGTGATTCTCCATCAGGAGTTAAACCGCCCATAAATGCTAGCATTAAAACCATAAAGCCAATTGCAAATGCTGCACCAAATTTATCAACTCCAGCCATACATTTCTTCGAAATCTAAACTAGTATAAATATCTAATAATAAAAATAGTCAAAAATTTATTTGGTATGTAAAATTATAATTGGTATGACAGAAATCGATACCACAAAAAAAGTTTACCTCTTTACACATGGTAGAATGGATCTGCAAGAAAAGTCAATCAGTATTCTTGAATCAAATGGTTTTCCAAAAGAGAATATTATCTTGGCGAATCCGGCAAAGGCAGGAGATGTAGATGACTATATGGCAATGCTTTGGATGCCACCAAATCCAGATCATATTAAAATCCAAAAAATTACCAAAATCGAACCATGTGAACCAGAGGGAATGATAGGAGTATGGAAAGGAGTGTCCAAAGATGATATTTCTGAGATAAAATTAGAATAAACTACAAATCGTTTATCAATCCAGATATGAAACTCTCAAATTCTTCATCAGAAAACTCGATGTTTTCATACTGACTATTTTCTTTTACCATTTTGAAAGACTCCATATGATAACATGGTTTTTTACTTTTTAACATTCCAAAATAAAACCCGGCACAAGAGCAGAACTGAAGATCAGGATCTAACCAATGCTCCTTCTCTTTACCTACTATAGTCCAAATTTTTCTATTACTAGGTAGAAAATTATGTAATTTAACTCGTTTTTCAGAAAGAATAGACTCTATCTTTTCTGATTTTTTATTCATAAGGATTTAATCTTCCACAATAGTATAATCTTGATGGTTAAAATACGAATTGTTGAATCAGAGCCAGTAATGATTATGGAGGAAGAACGAAAATATTTACTTCTAGCAGATTTGCATATTGGATTTGAAAGTGCATTCTCAGCAAATAAGATTTTCTTAGGAAGTAATTCCTCTATAAAACAGCTTACTGCAAATGTCAAAAAGTTAATTCAAAGTGAAAATGTTGATTCTGTGATTTTACTTGGTGATGTGAAAGCAAGTATAAAGCAAATTAGCAAAAATGAATGGAATGATGTCCCATATTTTTTTAACGAAATAAAAAAAATGTCTGAGATAATACTAATCCCAGGAAACCATGATGCAAATATAGATAAACTCGTTTCAGATGAAATTTCGATGATTAGTTCAAAAGGTCTTGTCATTGGTGATGTGTTACTTACTCATGGTCACACTATGCCCTCAGAAAATTTTTCCGCTGTGAATAGAATAATAATGGGTCACATACATCCAGTTTTTTTCCAAGAAGATTCACTTGTTAATGGACAGCGTGTCTGGATTTCCTTAAAAACAAAAAAGGAATTAATTTTTCCTTCTGCAAAAGGTGAAATTGAAATTATGGTGATTCCATCTTTTAATCCATATTTTTATACAACACAAAAACGACACTATAAAAAATCAATATCGCCAATAATAGAGAAAATCAAGAATCAATCAATTGCAAAAATTATTACTCTTAATGGAGCAATAATTGGAAATGAGAGGGAATTACAGGATTTACTTTAATTCTGTATACGGATCTAGTGAGTGTTTTGTTGTTTGATTATCTTTAAGCCATTCTAGAGTTTTGACAAATGATTCGGAAAGTTCAGGTGTTGTAAGTACAGGTATGCCAAGCTCTAATGATTTCCTCCTAATTTGATATTCATCGTATAGCATTCCAACATATTTCTCTAAAGTTGATGTGCTTGGAATATTTATGATAAAATCAATTTTTCGTTGATAGAGTAAATCTGCAATATTTGGTTTTCGTTCTGGTTCACTAATCTTAAAGACAGTTTCAACACTTCCTATTTTCTCAGATAAAAATTCTGCAGTGTGCTCTGTGGCCAATATTTTGAAGTTAAGTTTTTTCAGTAATGCAAGTGTAGGTAATAGTTTTTCCCTATTTTCAGTACCACCTATTGTCACAAGTGCGGTTCCATTTTTTGGAAGATTAAACCCGACCGATATTAGACCTTTAGATAATGCATCATAGAAGCTATCACCAAAACATGCAGCCTCACCTGTTGATTGCATTTCTACTCCAAGTACAATATCTGCACCATCTAACTGCATGAATGAGAACTGTGGAACTTTAATTCCATGATTTTTAATCTTCAACCATTCGTCATGAGGTATTTCTGGTAGTTTTTTACCAAGTACAGCTTTTGCTGCAATCGATATAAGATTATTTTTTACTAGTTTAGAAACAAATGGCATTGAACGTGATGCACGGATGTTCAGCTCTATTACATATTCCTGATCATTGTTAATCAAAAATTGTAAGTTAAAAGGTCCTTTGATTTGGAATTCTTTGGCTATTCGTACAGTGGAGTCAGTTATGTTTTCAATGATTTTATTGCTCAATCTCCATGGTGGTATACACATCATGGCATCACCTGAATGAACACCTGCACTATCAATATGTTCAACTATTGCTCCTATCACAACATCGTTTCCATTAGATACACCATCCACATCTACTTCGAGTGAATTCAACATAAATTTAGAAATTACAACTGGATGATCTGGTGAGACAACTGCAGCGTTATTCACAAATTCTTTAAGCTCCTCTTGTGACCAAACCACTTTCATTGCTGCACCACTAAGGACGTATGATGGTCTGACTATTACTGGGTATTCAACTTCTAATGCAAAGTTTTTTGCTTCGTTTAAACTTGTAAACGCTTGCCATAGAGGCTGTTTAATGTGTAATTTATCTAATGTTTCACTAAACCGAGATCTATTTTCTGCACGATCAATGTTTTGTGCACTTGTGCCAATCAGTGTGACACCATTATCTGCTAGAATGGGAGTTAGGTTATTTGCAGTTTGTCCACCTACAGAGGTCACAATTCCTTTAGAATTTTCGAATTCGTAAATATCTAAAATTCTCTCTAAAGTTAACTCTTCAAAAAATAGTCTACTACAAATATCATAATCAGTAGAAACTGTTTCTGGATTACAGTTAACAACTGTGACATTTTTCTCACCATTCTCTTGTAAACCCCAAACCATATTCACAGTTCCCCAATCAAATTCCACACTACTACCAATCCTATATGGACCAGCGCCAAGAACCATAATTCCCTTATCATCTTCATCAATTGAAATATCGTGTTTTGTTCCTCCATACGTCATATAGAGATAATTTGTTTTAGCTGGCCATTCAGCAGCAAGTGTATCAATTTGTTTAACTACTGGTTCTATACCAAAACTCTTACGCATTTCACGTATCTCATTAAATGTTTTATTTTTTGCACGTCCAATTTGTGAATCAGAGAATCCAATCTTCTTTGCATGTAATAGTAATTTATTATCTAAATCATTTTTTACTAGATTCTCTTCCATCTTTACGATATTATTGATTTTTTCAATAAACCAAGGATCAATTGCAGACAATTGATAAATTTTTTCAACTGAAATTCCTTTTTTGAGTGCAGCTGCAACATAATACAAAATATAATCATCGGGTGATTGTAAATGCTGCTCAATATCTTCAACATCAAATGTTTTTCCATTACTACGATTTAGTACTAAACCGTCTTTGCCTATGTCTAACATTCTAATTGATTTTTGTAATGATTCTTCAAAACATCTGCCAATACCCATTACTTCGCCAACTGATTTCATAGTTGGACCAAGATTTCTGTTCACCAATTCAAATTTTTCAAAGTCCCAACGTGGATGTTTACAAACAATATAGTCTAATGATGGTTCAAAGCATGCAGTTGTAACCTTTGTAATACTGTTGACTAATTCAGGAAGCGTATATCCTAATCCAATTTTTGCAGACATGTAAGCCAATGGATACCCTGTTGCCTTACTAGCAAGTGCGGATGAGCGAGACAATCTAGGATTAATCTCTATGGCTGCATACTTATCGGAATCAACATCCAAAGCATATTGAATGTTACACTCCCCTACTATTCCAACGTGTTTTGTTGCACGTAACGCTGCAGTCCTTAACATATGATATTCGTGATTATCAATTGTTTGTGATGGGGCTACGACAATATTATCACCTGTGTGCACTTTCATTGCCAATACATTTTCCATATTACAAACTATCACATTATTACCAGAGTAATCCAGCATGACCTCATATTCGATCTGCTTCCAATGACCAACATATTCCTCAATTAGTATTTGACCCACAAGACTTGCTGCCAAACCCCTTCCTACAATTTCATACAATTCAATTTCATTATGGGCTACACCTCCACCTTTTCCTCCAAGTGTATATGCAACACGAACAATCACAGGATAACCTAATTCTTCAGCCACTTTTTTTGCATCTTCAAATTTTTGAACTGTTTTGCTTCTTAAGATGGGAACATTACACTCTTTCATTGAATCTTTGAAACGTTGCCTATCCTCTGTTGACATTATCCCTGTAATCTGTGTTCCCAAAACTTTGACTCCATATTTTTGTAGAATATTCATCTCGTCTAGCTTTACACCACAGTTTAGTGCTGTCTGACCACCAAAACCTAACATTACTCCATCGGGTCTTTCTTTTTCAATTATAGATTCTACATATTGTGGATTAACCGGGAGAAGATAGACTTTATCCGCAAACCTTGTATCAGTTTGAATTGTTGCAATATTCGGATTGATCAAGACACTTTTTAGTCCATCCTCGTGGATTGCCTTTAGACATTGACTTCCGGAATAATCAAATTCTCCGGCTTCCCCAATTTTTATTGCACCACTTCCAAGTACAAGAATTTTGTTTAATGATTCATTCTTAACCAACACTTATTCCTCCATCAGTTTTTTTAATTTCTCAAAAACAAATTTACAGTCATATGGTCCTGGCGATGCTTCTGGATGGAACTGAACTGCAATGCATTTTTTATTTTTATGTTTTATTCCTTCAACTGTCTTATCATCAGCATTTGTGAACCATAAATTAAACTCTGAATTCTCCAGTGAATCAGGATTTATACAATAGCCGTGATTCTGGCTTGTCACATATACCTGACTGTCTTCTACATTAATACAAGGTTTGTTTTGGCCTCTATGACCATATTTTAGTTTATAAGTTTCTGCTCCCCCCGCAATACCTATAATCTGTGCACCCAAACATATTCCCAACGTGGGAATATTTTTTTCAATTAAAGTTTTAGCAGTTTTAATTGTTTCCTGACAAAATTTTGGATCACCTGGACCATTACTAATTATAACACCTTGCGGATCTAACGATTCAATTTTTTCAATAGGTGTGTTCCATGGTACTTTGATTGCGTTATAACCTAATTCCCTGATATTGCGTACTATTGCATTTTTTGCACCAGTATCAACAAGAACAATATTTTTTTTATCATTTCCAAATGTTTGAACTTCTTTTGTTGATACTACATTCATAAATTTTTCATCGTTATAATTAATTGCAGAATTCAATTGTTGTTTTACTTCATCCTCATCTATTTCATTTTCAGAAACAACTAATGCACCCATCATAACTCCAGACTGACGTAATGTCTTAGTTAGATGTCTTGTATCTATACCAGAGATACCAGGAATTTTCTCATTATTCATCCATTCATCAAGCGTCATAGAAAGATTCCAGTGACTAGCCGTGGTGGATAATTCATGAACAATTAGCCCCCTAGCCTGAATCTTTTCAGATTCAAAATGATTTGGTATACCATCCTCATTTTTCTGCTCTGGGCTTGGTACACCATAATTTCCTACTAACGGATATGTCAAAGTCAGAATTTGACCACTATATGATGGATCTGTTAGAGTTTCTGTATATCCAACCATCCCTGTATTGAAGACTATTTCCCCAACCGAAGTGGTAGAGAACCCAAATCCCATTCCATTAAAAATTGTACCGTCAGAAAGGATCAGCTTTCCATTTTTACCAGCGTATTCTGATTTTTTTACGGAAATTTTGACCCACGTTGTGTCATCTAAATTCTGAATTTATACTTATTGGATTGATCGCAAAACAAATCTATAATGCACCAAACTGCTCACTCCACTTGTGATATGCACGAACCATTTCTACAGATACACTTGGTTTTCTCTTTTGCTTTATATCACGGAAATCAGTCATGGTTATCTCCCTTGGCTGCGGAGGTATTTGGCCTTCAACTGGTTCTGAGAAACTTGATGATTTGAATAATTCGTTTACTACCTGTAGTTGTGCTCCCTGACATACATCTTTAATATCACTTGCACTATAGCCATCAAAATGTTTTGCAAGAGTTAGTGAATTGACCCTTGAACTTTTTTTCAATGGTGATGTATAAAGTTCAAATAAATTTTCTCGTGCCTCAGTAGATGGTAATGACACGTAAATTCTTTTTTGAAATCTTCTAAGAAATGGACTATCAAGACTCCAAGGTTTATTTGTAGCACCAATTACATACATCATCAACTCTTTTCCCTTACCGTTTACACCGTCCATCTCAGACAAGAACTGGTTCTTAGCTCTAATTTCGCCTCCAACCTCACTGTTTCTATCACCAAGCAATGAATCAACTTCATCTATGAAAAGAATTACAGGCTTGCCTTCTCTTTCACAATATCCACGTGCCATTTTGAAAAGTTTTGAAACATTTTTTTCTGCTTCCCCAAGCCATTTACTCATCATAGATGCAGCATCAACATTAATGAAATACCCATCTAATTCGTTTGCTGTAGCAGCTGCAAGCATTGTTTTTCCAGTTCCAGGTGGTCCATGCAGTAACATTCCTCTTGGCCATCCCAATGGGAATAAATCTGGTCTCTTACTTGGATAAACAATAGATTCTCGTAATGCATTTTTTGCATCAGCCAAACCAATTACTTCAACCCACTTTACATCTGGTTTTTCCTTTAGGATTAAATCTTCTAGATTTCCATCAGATGGATTATTTGGTTGTACCCTAGCAAGTGCCTTTTTTTGTTCCTCAGGTGTTGCATTAGGATCTAAAACAGGTTCTACGCTTCCAGCCCGAGTATTTCTTAAAGCCTTTATGCGCCCTTGATATTTCTGCATTCGTTCAGTGTAAACTCGATTTAATTTACTTTCAGGATATAATCTCATCAATTTCATTAGCGTGTCAGATGCATTCTGATATCCAGATATTGCCATACCTATAGCTCCCTGTGAATCTGCCTTTATTGCCTCTGCAGCATATTTGCTGGCGCTATTCTCTAGTTCTTGTGGTGCCAAACTCATTCTATTTCACTACATGATTATCTACAGATTTCAGTAGGTATTCACGTGAGTAAATTGCTATCATTAGTTAGGTGAAAATTATTCAACATATTTTTTCATGTTGTGCCTAAAATATACAACTATGACTATGTGTACTATCTGGAAACGTCTTGGATTTGATCAAATTGGATTCAAATTCCTTGATCTTACCCAAGGAAAAATTGGCTGATATGGTCAATTCATCAATCTCATCATCAAGTGATTCTAAATCTACTAATGTGGAATCAATAATACTAACAAATTTTTTTAAATTCTGGCTTAATGTAGTTTTATTCTGATATTTTTCAAGAATGAATTCACACATCTGGAGAACTTTATGAAAATCACCCAATTCTTCTAAACTAAAATTTTGGATTTTACCCCCATCATCATTAATCTTTTCTTCAATAACTGTTCTAAGATCTTTAACTTTCTTTAGACGTATTACTTGTGATGTTTTTAGTAATGTCCTCATTAAATCTAAATTGACGTTAGGCAACATTAGGTTCAAACATCCAAAAAGTAGAGCGGTCGATCAAAATTGATTTAGTACATGTGAGGAATAATTAAAAATAGATTAGAAGGAATAATGATATGATAATAGATAAATTAAAAGAAAAAAATATCGTTATTCCTACCCCACCAAATCCTGCTGGTTCATATATTCCGGTGGTCACAACAGGTAAACTTGCATTTGTATCAGGTCAAATTCCCATTAAAGATGGTAAAATCAAATTTATTGGAAAGGTACCTGATGAGCAATCAGTTGAAGCCGCTCAAGAGGCATCAAGATTATGTGTGATTAATGGTCTTGCGCAACTAAATGCACATTTTGGCACTTTGGATAACATTTCGAAAATTATACGAATATCAGGATTTGTAAATTCTGCACCGAATTTTTCAGATCAGCCAAAAATAATTAATGCGGCATCTGATTTACTGTTTGATATTTTTGGGAGTTCTGGTAAACATTCAAGAATTGCAGTTGGTGTTGCAAATCTACCACTTAACTCTACGGTAGAAATTGATATGATAGTTGAAGTATCTAGTTAAATTCCTGCAACAGATTTTTCCAAGTCATCTACTAATTTTTCATACTCTTCACGAGTTTTGCCAATTTGAGCCAATTTTGAATTCTCAACATCTTTTAAATTCTTATCAATATCAGATGCAACATAATTTAATCTTGCATCAGCCATCATAAACAGACGATTATTTTCTTTCCACAGATGTTCGTTAACATGTTCAATGTACATTTTTAGTGAATCTATTAGTTCATCAGGATTTCCAGATTCAAGATATGAGTCTGATGTAATTGTTATCTTTTCTGCTAATTGTCTTGTTATCTTATGTTCTTCGAGCATTCTAGGTATTGGCCCCATTTGTGTTGGCAAGCCGGCTTTACCTAATGCAGGAAATAAAACATCTTCTTCTTTTCCGTGATGGCAGACATCTGTAAAGTTTTGCGTAAAATCAATAGTTGGTAATAAAATCTCTTCAGGTATTTTTTTTCCATCTTCCAGTAAGGTGACAGTGGCATTAAGTGCATTCAACACTTTTTCAATAAGTTTGTGATCATTACGCAGTGAAATGGTGGACAATTTATTTTGCTAATTCCATATTTAGGGCATTGATGAATTTATTTATTTTTGATTTAGGTATGGATGCACCACATGCCTTATCGTGCCCTCCACCAGATCCACCAAACTCAGTTGATAGTTTGTAGACCAATTTACCTAGGTGGATTTTACACGTTTTTGAACCTCTTACTGATACTGCATATATTCCATAATCAACACGTTCTTTGTATGCTACACCAACATCTTTTCCCGATAATCCTAATACAAAATTCACTGCACCACTTGCGCCAGAATCTTTAATTTCCATGTAACCAAGATTTTTTTTCACTTTCAATGATTTTTTCACCTTGGAAATTATTTCGGCTAATTTTCCAACCTGTATTTGTGCAAATTCATAAGAGTTAGGAATCTCATGTGGATATTTTGATTCACTTAATTCATCTACAAGGTATAACAAATAATCAGGGTCGTTCTGATGTCCTACTATATTGTATGTAAGTACAGTAGCACTGATTAAAGCAAATTGTCGATCAAAAATCTGTAATGCTTTTGATCCTAATGGTCTATCCTCCATGTAGTCGGTAATTGCTGCACATGCTGCAACAAATGCGGCATGATCATTTAGTTTATTCTTAAATGCATTATAGACTTGTACAGTTGTACATTCATTAGTATCATGTAAAACTTTGACATTATTTTGTTCTAATTTACGTATAATCTTTCTATCAAGATCATGATGATCAATATATGTGACTTTGACTTTACGCTTTCTTAGCGTTAATAATAATTCGACAAATTCTAATTCATTTTTCTTATTTAGACCTAGATCACAGATAAAAACATCTTTCAATGTTTCGTCATTTCTTAATGGTTCTATCGCATCCATCATTCCAGGATAATCCACTAATATTGTCTCACCGCCAAATGCCTGCTTTATTAATGCCGCAGAACATATTCCATCTGCATCCTCCTCATGTGATACACATACAATTTTTGTTTTAACAGATTTTTTCGCCATGATTTAATTCATGTTGGTTTTTTCTGTCCCTCATTTAAACCAAAAAAATAAAATTTATTTGGTTTTTGGAATTATTTTCTTTTTATCACGTTGTTTTTTCAAAATAGTTGTGTAAATATCATATATTGTATTTCCAGTTAATTGATTTTCTAAATCGTATTTTTGTAGTATTTTCAAGAATTCAGGTGTTGCATTAAGAATTTCTACATCTACTTGCTTCATTACATCTCGTTCCGATTGTGACATAAAATTTACTGAGAAATCACCCTTTATGCGAGATAGTTGATAGATTAGACTAACTGGTGAATTTATTCGTAAATTATAAAACATGCTTGAAAATTTAAAAGGATTTGATTGAAAGAAGAGTATGGAGACAAAAAATGTGGGTCTTAGAAATATACCAATCGCTGACACAAAAATCTCATTTATTGATGGTGAAAAAGGAAAGCTGATTTATCGTGGATACGATATCTTGGATCTTACCAAAAATTCTAATTTTGAAGAAACATGTTTTTTACTTTTACATGATCATCTTCCTACACAAAAAGAATTTGATGAATTTAAAAAAAATCTAAGAGATTCAAGGGTAATTGCTGTTCAAATGCAAAAAAATATGAAAAATTGGCGTAAGGAAGCTGAACCAATGGATGTACTCCAGGCATTTGTTGCGGCACTTGCTGGGTATTATAATGAAGAAGGAACTGCAAAAGAGGTTAGTTACCAAAGAGCAGTGAATTTAATCGCCAAAGTGCCAACAATTGTAGCGAGTTGGGAGCGTATAAGAAATGATAATGAACCAATCCAGCCCGATCCTACATTAAGTCATGCAGCAAATTTTTTGTATATGCTAAAAGGTGAGAAACCTGATAATGAATTAGAGCGAATTTTTGATGTTTGTTTAATTTTACATGCAGATCATACATTTAATGCATCAACATTTGCAGCAAGAGAAGTTGCATCTACACGTGCACATATGTACTCTGCAGTAAGTGCTGCAGTAGGTGCACTAAGTGGTGAATTACATGGTGGTGCAAATTTTGAAGTTATGAGAATGTTACTAGATATTAAAAAATATGAAAATGTTGAAAACTGGATTGGAAAAAAAATGAATGTAGGAGAAAGAATTATGGGAATGGGTCATGCCGTTTACAAGACTGTTGATCCCAGATCAATGATTTTAAAAGAATTGTCAAAAAAACTTTCTAAAAAAACTTCAATGCCATGGTTTGATATTACAGAGAAGGTAGAGTCAGTCACTTCTGATTTGATGAAAAAACAAAAAGGATTAGATATATTTCCAAATGTCGATCTGTATAGTGCATCTGTATATTACATGTTAGGAATTCCAATGGATTTGAACACACCTATATTTGCAATATCACGAGTTGCTGGTTGGTCTGCACATGTAATTGAAGAAAGATTTGCAGAGGCTGCGCCAAAGCCAATGTTATACAGACCAAAAGCTACGTATGTTGGAAAATATGATGGTCCACAAGGATGTAAATTTATTCCAATTGATAAGAGATGATCAGTTTCTTGTTTTTA
>CAYQPZ010000034.1:0-11460 GCA_964419505.1 uncultured Candidatus Nitrosopelagicus sp.
CTTCCGAAATATTTGAACAAATGAATCCAGGTGATGTTTTTGATTTTAAATTAATGGCATCACCTCACATTGCAGATAAAGTTGACTATTACAGTTGTTTCGCATTTGGTGACGATTCAATTATGCCTCTCACAGCAAAAAAGGGTGATGAAGAATTCACTTTTAGGTATACAGCAAATGCATGGTTCAAAGATGGTGAGTTTAGTGCTGATGAAACCGAGCTTTCACTGTATTCTTTTAATGGTTTTCAGATTCCAGTAACTGGTAGTTTTGAATTTCCATCAAACTCTATACATGAAAATTATGAAGTTGTTTTAGATGGTGAGAAATTTGGTGATGGTGCAAGCTCTAAGGATGCAAAGATACAGATTGTCAAGAAAGTTGAAACACTACAAAGTATTGATGAAATGGGAAACTGGCATCTATATTTTGAAGTTCCACAGGGATTTCAAGGAAATGTAGAAATTTCAGGCTTTATGGAAAATGATGGAACGATAGTTGTCCCTGATGAGATTGAATTGACAGATCTGGTTTATTATGAAATTACAGGCGGTGAAGTAAAACAAATTTTTGCCAAGCCGAATGATGCATCGCTGTTGATAATGATTGATGCAAAAACTGATGGAGAGATTATGCTAAAAATGAACGAATTTCTCATTAGACCGTTTGAAAATGATGCGTACATTGCATTAAATCACATGTCTGGAAGTTCCGATGGTAGTGTAGAAACGCTTCAGTTGACAGATGAATTTACTTATGAGACTGGTAAAACCATAACAATTCCATTTAGTGCTGGAACGGAAAAAATTGAAATTTTTGGTAGTTATGTTGTGCCTGAGTTTGGTCATGTTGTGATGGGTATTTTGATTATTGGAATAATTGCTACTATGATCCTTACAAAAAAGACAAACTCAATAACAAACTTGTTCTATACCAAATTGTGATCCATAAAGATATTCAAAATGCATTAACAAGCGAAATTAATCCTAAAATTTCGAACAATGGAAAAAATAAACTTGCATCAGTTTTAATAATAATTTATGGTGATAAACCAGAAATTCTAATGACGAAAAAGCCAATTACACTAATGCATCATGGAGGTGAAATCTCATTTCCCGGTGGAAAAATATCAGACGCTGATGATGATCTACTTGATACTGCATTACGTGAAACAAAGGAAGAAACTGGACTGGAAATTTTAAGAGATGGTGTTATTGGTCAGTTGAAACAAGTGACAACTCTGAACTCAGGATTTAAAATTGCTCCCTTTATCTGCATACTGGATAGTATAGGACAACTTGTTCCAAATTCTGAGGTGGAATCATTCCTACATATTCCACTTTTACCGTTTTTAGAAACACTCGAAAATGATTTAGAACCTAAACATAACTCAATTCAAGAAATGTACACATATACATTTAAGAAAAATTTGATTTGGGGTGCTTCTGCTAGAATGCTAAAACAGATTACTGATATTCTAAGAAAGGAAAATTTACTCTAAAGCGAAATAATATAATCTTCTAATATTTTCATAGGTTGTCTCAAATTAAGTAAAAAAATATCTAGGATATGAATCAAAAATGAAATGCCTAACGAAGTCCCCATCTAGACATCACTTTATCTTCCAATCTCTTGAAGACAAACCCATCAATCACTATTCCAATTCCCATTATTACTAACATCATAGCTATAACTTGAGAAACATCATTTAGTTGTCTTCCAACATTTAACAAAAATCCTAGTCCCAAGAATGAGAATAAAAGTTCTGCGCCTATTACACCTCTCCATGCAAATGCCCAACCTTGTTTGAAACCGGTTATCATGTATGGAAATGCCGCTGGGATCAAAACTGTTGTGATAAGCTTAGTTCCTTTTGCACCCATGTTTCTTGCAGCCTCAATATATGAAGGATCGATATTCTTCACTCCTGTATAGGTATTGATTGTAACAGCAAAGATTGCACCAATTGCTGTAACAAAAATGATTCCAGAATCTGTAAGTCCAAACCATAGTATTGCTAATGGAACCCATGCCACAGATGGAATTGATTGTAGTCCAAGAACTAATGAACCGATTGTTTGATTGACGGTCTCAACTCGTGCCATAAAAATTCCAAGTATCATTCCACCACAAATAGCAATAGCAAGTCCAACAATAAGACGCCACATACTTGTTCCAATTCCGTAAAACAAACTTCCGTCAGATATACCATAAATCAAATCCTCTCCGACTTCAATCGGTGATGGAAATATGTTATCTGGCCAAATATCTGCACTGTCAACTGCTTGCCAAACTACAATGATTGCTATGTAGAATACAATCTTTTTTCCAAAAAGGTTAGCTTTCAACAAATCTCACTCCTATTTTGGCCCCTGATGTCTCAATGAAGAAAGAATATCTTTTTCGTATACACTTAAATTTTCATCTTCAGCAACACGTGGTCGTTTATAATCAATATCAATTATTTTTTTGATGATTGCTGGTCTGGCACTAAATATGGCGACACGTGAACCAAGCACAGTTGCCTCTGGTACATTATGCGTAACAAAAATGATTGTCTTTTGTGTTTTCTGCCAGATTAATTGCATTTCAACTAAAAGTAGATCTCTAGTTTGTGAATCAAGTGCAGCAAAAGGTTCATCCATTAATAGAACGTCTGGATCCATTACCAATGCACGTGCTATTGCCACACGTTGTTTCATTCCTGTTGATAATTGATATGTATATGAATTTGCAAACTGAGTAAGCTGCATCATATCTAGATATCTTTTTGAAATCTCATTACGCTCTTTCTCTGGAATCCCTGCAATTTTTAATCCATATTCAACATTGTCTAAAACTGTAAGCCAAGGAAATAATGCTCCCTCTTGAAAGACCATTATACGCTCTGGTCCAGTATCACCAAGTTTTTTACCATCAAGCATTACTTCACCACCGTCTGGTTTTTCTAATCCAGCCAAAATTCTAAGGAAGGTGGATTTTCCACAGCCTGATGGTCCAACAATACATACAAACTCACCGTCATTGACAGTAAGATTCACGCCTCCTAATGCCTTTAGTGGCTTTCCGTCATGCTCAAAGAACTTTTCAATGTTATTAGCTTCTATTTTACCCACTCTTATTCACATCCATTGATTTTACCGAAATGTTATGGTCATAAAAGATTTCATTAATATCATATCCTGAACGGCCAAGATATCCTAAAGAATCAGCTCTTTCTGCAAATGTGAAAACTGATTTCCTTAGTGGATCAGATGTTATAATTAGATTTGAAAACGATTCATCAATAATTTCATCAGGAAGTGTTTTTCCCATATAGTTTTTTAGGAATTTACTATACACCTGCTTTGTTTTCTCTGGATTTGCGTTAATCCATTCAACTGTTTCTTTATTTGATTGAATCCAATTGTGTACTATCTCTGGATTTTTTTCAACAAAGTCAGTCCTCCCAATTAATAACACTGAGGAAAATTGTTTATCTGGCCAAAATTGACTTTCGTTAAATATTCTAACCCCACCAAGGTCTTGGACTAGAATTGTAGCCCAAGGTTCAGGAACCCATGCACCATCAATATCACCTTTCGCAAAAAGTGTATAGATATCAGGGTTAGAAATATTTAGAACGTAAACCGTTCCACCTTTTTCTACTGGTGTCAATCCATGTGATGATAAATAGTGACGGAGTGAAACATCCTGTGTGTTACTGATTTGTGGAGCGGCGATTCTTTTTCCATCAAAATTTTCTATATGTTCAAGTCCAGAATCTTTTTGTGCTATTAAACTTGCACCGCCATCTGCAGCACCAGCTAGAATTTTTAATGCATTACCATCAGATTTTAAATATCCGTTAATTACTGGTCCTGGTCCAACATATGCAATATCAATTGAATTCGAAAATAATGATTCTATTACTTGAGGACCACTATCAAATATTTTAATTTCAATCTGAGTCTCATCAGAAAGGCTTTGATGGAAAATTTTATTCTCCATTCCAACAATAGGAACTGCATGAATAATACTTGGAAAAAATGCGATTCGAACTTTTTCATCCGAATCAGTATACGACTGAATTGAACTGATCACTATCGCTAAAGCCAAAATTCCTATCCCAGCTCCGACTACGTATGAAATTTTCATAAAACAGCGTTATAATTGAAAGTTAAATAGTGATCGAATTTTAGCTATGCCTATTGATTTTTCCACGTCAAAAAAATCAATCTAACCTTAGGAAAAGTTGTTTATCATAAAAGATAAATGACAAACTACTTTCAGACAGTTGCTCAATGAAACGAAAATCAATACTTGCGTTCTCTGGAGGCTTGGATACTTCAGTTGTCGTAAAATACATGCAAGATATTCATGACACGGATGTCATCACAGTCACAGTTGATGTTGGACAAGGTGATAATTACAATAAAATCGCAAATAAAGCAAAAAAACTTGGTGTGAAAAAACATTACAACATTGATTCAAAAAAAGAATTTGTTACACAGTATATTTTTCCAGCAATTAAAGCAAATGCACTTTATCAAAAAAAGTATTGTCTAGCAACTGCGCTAGCACGTCCATTAATTGCTCATAAGGTATTAGAAATTGCAAAAAAAGAAAAAGTTACCGCATTAGCTCATGGCTGTTCAGGAAAAGGCAATGACCAGGTTCGTTTTGATAACACACTGCGTTCAGGATCTAACTTGCCGATAATTGCACCGATTCGTGATCTTAATTTGGATCGTGAAACAGAATTAAAATTTGCAAAAAAACATGGAATTGAAATAGATGATGTTGCAAAAAAATTCAGTATTGATCAAAACTTGTGGGGAAGGGCAATTGAAGGTGGAGTATTAGAAAATCCATTAAATGAACCACCATCTAGTGTATTCATATGGATTAAAACAAAAAATCTTCCTGATAAACCAGCATACCTGAAAATAAAGTTCAACAAAGGAATTCCAGTTGAAGTTGATGGTAAAAAACTTGAACCCGTAAAACTGATCGAGTATATCAATAAGAAAGCAGGTGCACACGGTGTTGGTATTGTTGATCACATTGAAGATAGAGTTGTTGGAATAAAATCACGTGAGGTTTATGAAACTCCTGCCGCAGTTTGCTTAATTGAAGCTCATTCGGATCTTGAAAAGATGGTTCATACAAAACATGAAACTAAATTCAAATCATTAGTTGATGATGAATGGTCATGGCTTGTATATTCGGGTTTATGGGATGATCCACTACGAGAAGATCTGGATAAATTCATTGAACAGACACAAAAACGTGTAACTGGTATTGTAAAACTCAAATTATTCAAGGGTAGTGTGCGTGTTGTAGGAAGGGAATCCAAATATTCATTGTACAGTCATGATATTGCCACATATGGAAAAGAATCTACATTTGATCAAAAACTAGCAAAGGGTTTTGTTGAATTATGGGGATTACAAACAACAGAAGCTAATAAATTCTAGTTAACTATGGAAAAAAAATCATGAATTGCCCAGAATGCGATGCAAACTTGAATATCCCTGATGATGCAGCAGTAGGAGAAATTGTTTCTTGTGCTGATTGCGGTGCTGACTATGAGATTGCTAGAAAAGATGGTTCAGATATAGAACTTAAACAAGCAGAAACAGTTGGCGAAGATTGGGGCGAGTAATTGCAAAAAATTTGTATTGTGTTTGACCGACTGAGAACTGAAGAAAAATTACTTCAGACTCAAGCATCTGAAATGGGCTTCGAAACATCAATGATTGATGCAAAAATTACAAGGTTTGACACAGAAAGTAAGAGAGGTGATTACGATTTTGGTGATGTTGTACTTGAAAGATGTGTTAGTTATTACAGGGGATTACACTTTACAGCATGTCTGGAATTTTTGGATACTCCTGTAATCAATTCTTTTGATGTTGCTAACACATGCGGAAATAAGATGATCACATCAATGCTGCTAAAAAAGAATAACATACCTACACCAAAAACATACTTTTCATTTACTGCTGAATCAGCAATGGAACATTTTGAAAAGGTGGGATACCCACTTGTCATAAAACCAATAATTGGGAGTTGGGGTCGTAGTGTCATGCCAATAAAAGATAAAGATACTGCTGATGCTATTATTGAAAATAGACAGGTTACAGATGGACCACAAGATAGAATATACTACTTACAAGAAATGATTGATCGTCCACCAAGAGACATTCGTGTCATAACAGTTGGTGATCAACCAATAGCTGCAATGTATAGAAAATCATCAGGTGGTTTTAAGACAAATATTGCACTTGGTGCAGAGCCTGAAATCTGTGAAATTACCAATGAGATTGAAGATTTGTGTGTAAAAGCATCTAAAGCAGTTGGTGGGGGCATATTAGGCGTTGACTTGATGGAAGACAGGAATAAAGGATTGGTTGTACATGAGGTAAACAATACTGTTGAGTTTAAGGGACTGGTCAAGGTTGCAGAAAAAAATATCCCAGAAGAAATCATAAACTTTGCAATAAACTACATCAAAAGATAGCTCATAACGTTAAATTATGCTATTGTAAAAAGAGGATTAGAATGAAAGTAGGAATTGTAGGTGCGTCTGGATATGTAGGAGGAGAAGTACTTCGACTATTGGTAAGTCATCCACAAGTTGAAGTGGCTATGGTAACATCTAGACAATATGTTGGTGAATATATTCACCGTACACATCCAAGCCTTAAGGGATTTACCGATTTGACATATTCAGAACTTGATTATGATAAGATGAGTGACAACTGTGACTTGGTCTTTACTGCCGTACCACACGGCACTGCAACTGAAATTGTAAAATCACTTTATGACAGAGGTATGAAAATTATTGATCTTAGTGCAGATTACAGATTACACAACCCAGAAGACTATGGAAAATGGTATGGATGGGAACATCCACATCCAGATTACTTAAAGAAATCTGTATTTGGAGTACCTGAACTTCATCGTGAACAAATTAAAAATTCACAATTAGTTTCTTGTCCAGGTTGTATGGCAGTCACAGCAATGCTTGCGCTAAATCCATTGATCAAAAATGATTTGATTGATAGAGATCACATTATAGTTGATTCAAAGATTGGTTCGTCTGGAGCAGGTGCTGGTGGAACAGCAGGTACACAACACGCAATGCGTGCAGGTGTTATTAGACCATACAAACCAGCAAAACACCGTCACACTGGTGAGATTGAACAAGAATTAAGTGAGACTGCAGGAAGTAAAATCAAAGTTGCGATGAGTCCACATGCAGTAGACATTGTTAGAGGCATTCTTTGTACTAATCACACTTTTCTTAAAAAAGAAGTAAACGAAAAAGAACTATGGAAAATTTATCGTGCAGAGTATGGTGAAGAACGATTCATCAGATTAATACGTGATAAGAAAGGTCTTTACAAATTCCCAGATCCAAAATTTGTTGTTGGTTCTAATTTTTGTGATATAGGATTTGACCTGGACCAGGACAATAACAGGCTTATTGCTCTGTCTGCTTCAGATAATCTGATGAAGGGTGCTGCAGGTTCAGCTATTCAGAACATGAATGTGATGTCAGGCTTTGATGAGATGGAAGGAATTATGTATTCCCCATTAACTCCTGTATAACGTATGATAACAATAAAAATTGGTGGAAGTGTAGTAGATAATCTGCACCCAACTACTATATCTGACATCAAAAAAGTAGTAGAACGGGAAGGTGTCATTCTTGTACATGGTGGTGGCAAAGAAGTCACAAAAGTCACAGAACAATTAGGTAAAGAACCAAAATTTGTTGTATCACCAAGTGGAATTAAAAGTAGATACACGGACAAAGAAACATCCGAAATTTTCACAATGGTGATGTCTGGACGAATAAACAAGACGATAGTCCAAATGCTACAAAAAAATGGAGTTAATGCAGTTGGCCTTTCTGGTATGGATGGTCAAGTAATACAAGCAAACAGAAAGAAAAAGCTCATTATCATGAACGAGAAAGGTCGAAAACAAGTGATTGATGGTGGCTACACGGGTAAAATTTCTAATGTAAATGCAGATCTGATTTCTACTATTCTAGAAAAAGGATACACACCTGTTATTTCACCTATTGCGATAAGTGAGGAGTTTGAGTTTCTAAATGTAGATGGGGATAGGGCAGCAGCAAATGTGGCAGGTCATGTAAAAACTGACAAAGTATTATTCATAACAAATGTTGATGGATTACTAATGGATGATAAACTAGTTGAAAACATGACTTTAACAGAAGCAAAAGAAATTCTACCAAAAGTTGGATTTGGAATGGAAAAGAAAATTCTTGCTGCAACGGAAGCATTAGAAATGGGTGTGTCAGAAGCATTAATTGCAAATGGTCAAAAGGAAAACCCCATATCCTCTGCAATTGCACATGATAATTGTACGGTGATAAAAAATGACTGAGGATCAATATCTAGGAAATCTTTATCAGAGGTTTCCAGTTACAATTGAAAAAGGATTTGGTGCACGTGTATGGGATGTCAATGATAAAGAATACATTGATTGTATGGGTGGATATGGTGTTGCGCTAGTAGGTCATAGAAATGAGCGAGTTGTAAACGCCATAAAATCACAAATTGGTAAAATTATTACAGTTCATAGTTCATTGTATAATAAAACAAGGGAAGAGTTTCTAGAAACATTGTTCAAAGTTGCACCACAGGGTTTAACGCAAGCACATCTCAATAATAGTGGTGCAGAAGCAATTGAGGCTGCAATGAAGTTTGCAAGAAAGTTTACGGGTAAAAAGGGTATGATAGCAATGAATGGGTCCTATCATGGAAAATCAATGGGTGCATTATCTATCACATTTAATCCAAAATATAGAAAATCATTTCAGCCTTTAATTGATGGTGTAATATTCTCTCCCTTTGGTGATATAGAATCACTACGTTCAAAAATTGATAGTGATACAGGATTTATTATTCTAGAACCAATTCAAGGTGAGAGTGGAATTCACGTAGCACCAGATGGATTTTTGCAAGATGTGAGAAAAATATGTGATGAAAACGGTATTCTTCTTATATTTGACGAAATTCAAGCAGGATTAGGCAGAACAGGCAGAATGTGGGCGTCAGAACACTGGAATACGGTTCCAGATATTTTGTGTATTGCAAAAGGAATTGCAGGAGGAGTTCCAATGGGTGTGACCATGGTACGACCTGACATTCTAGATTGCATAAGCAAGGGTGAACATTCATCCACATTCGGCGGTAATCCACTTTCATGTGCAGCAGGAACTGCAACACTTCAAGCTCTTACACAAGATGGATTAATTAACAATGCAGAAAAAATGGGAGAAATATTCAGGGCCGGTTTAGAATCACTGAAAGAAAAACATAACGTGATCAGAGAAATACGTGGGAAAGGATTAATGATTGGGATTGAGTTAAAATTTGAAGTGAGGGATATATTGATGGAGGGTATTGAGAAAAATCTACTACTACTGTATTCAGGACGAAATATTTTACGACTCTTACCTCCACTAGTAATTACAGAGCCGGAGGTCACTAAATCACTGGAAATCTTAGATGAACTACTTACAAACGAGGAGACGAGAAGAAATGGTTAATGATAAAATCGATGAAAAAATAATTGAGTTTTTACGAAACGATGCAAGGGAATCATTTGTTGAGATAGGAAAAAAACTGAAACTATCAGAATCTGCAGTGAGAAGACGTGTGAAAAATTTAGTTGATGGTGGCATAATTGAAAGATTCACAGTAGAAATGGGTGAATCAAATACCACTAGTGCAATTGTATTAATCTCTGTGGATTCATCAACAGATACATCTAAAGTGTCAACAAAACTAACTAAATTAGAGGCAGTAAAAACTGTCTATGAAATTACAGGTCAATATGACATTAGTGTGATAATTCGTGCTTCAAATATTACTGAAATCAATGTTTGTATTGACGAATTACGAAAAATTCAAGGTGTGATAGACACCAATACTGTAATTATTCTTAGAACTATAAGATAATCGATATTCGAAATAATTTTTTACATTTGTAACTAAATCAGTGATAGATCATCATGAAATCAGCGATATTAGTACGATTATATTTATATTAATGTAATTTAGCAACGATATTAGTAATGACAAGTGCGAATCACTATGCAGATATATACAATGCGTATGAAAATGAGGCAAAGAAAATACGCATTTTGGATTCTACGTTAAGAGAAGGTGAGCAGCACCCAGGTGTCTCATTTACTAATAAACAAAGAATTCAGATTGCATGGATGCTAGATTATTTTGGTGTTGATCAAATAGAGATTTCACCTGTTATCTCACCAGATCATAAGGAATCAACTAAGACTATAATTAAGCAAGGACTTAAAGCAGATATTGTATCACATGGAAGAGCACTGAAAGAAGATATTGACGTTTCATTATCATGTGATGCAAAATGGGTTGCGGCATATCTTGGAATTTCTGACATACATCTTAAGGACAAACTACGTATAACTAAAGAACAAGCGCTGGAGCGAGCAATTGAAACAGTTAGCTATGCAAAGAAACATGGACTCAACATCAGATTTACTGTGGAAGATGGAAGTAGAGCAGATCCTGAATTCTTGATTAAAGTTTGTAAGGCTATTGAGGAGGAGGGTGTAGACAGAATTAGCCTACCTGACACTGTTGGTATAATGCGACCAATTGGAATGTATAATTTTGTAAAAAGTGTACGTTCTGAAATTAATACACCACTTGATGTACACGTTCACAATGACATAGGATTTGCTTTAGCCAATGCATTTTCAGCTTGTGATGCAGGTGTTGATCAAATACACACTACGATTGATGGAATTGGTGAAAGAACTGGTATTCCATCGTTGGCAGAGGTAGCAGTGGCTCTTCACTTCCTATACAAATCACCTAACGATTTTAGATTGGATATGCTAGCTGATCTATCTAGACTAATTGAACAGTATACGTCAATCAAACCATATGATTCAAAACCAATTGTTGGTACATCTGCATATAAGCACAAAGCAGGAACCCATTTAGCTGCAATACTAAAAAATCCAGCCGCATACGAACCAATTCCACCTAGAGTTGTTGGAAATCATCGCACAATTGTTTTTGGTGAATTAGCAGGAAAAACTGGTGCGGGATATCTAATGTCATTATTAGGCATAAAGAAAAACAGTGAAACTGCTAAGAATGTAGCTGCTGGATTGAAAAATCTAAAAATGGGTGATGTTCTGGAAATTCCACTAGTAGATAGACTGGAAAAAAGAATAATTAGTGATGAAAAGGGAGAAAAAAGAGATTAAAATGACAAGTTGCCCAGAATGCGATGCAAATATGACGATTCCAAATGATGCAGTGGAAGGAGAACTCGTAACATGTCCAGATTGCGGTGCAAGTTACGAACTCGTAAAGGCTTCCGAGGGTTTTGAGTTAAAACCAGCTCAAACAGTCGGAGAGGATTGGGGGCAGTGACCAC
>CAYQPZ010000035.1:0-11316 GCA_964419505.1 uncultured Candidatus Nitrosopelagicus sp.
CCTTGACCTCACCCATGCCATGGGCGCATCCTACCAGGCTGAACGACCGGCCCATTTCAAACATTAAGAATGAAACAGATTTTGTAAAGTGTCCCGACATTTAACTGAATTTGTACTGTCAGTGTTAGGTGAGACTTATTTCAATGAAACTTATTAACCTGTTAATTCAGATGAAACGAGTATGGCAGTAGATAAAAAAGGAATCATTACATACATTGAATTATTAAAAGAGGATCTTTGTATTTTTAGAGTTGTGCCAGAAGATGGTGTAATACCAGATTACAAGACTGGTCAATTCCTTACACTTGGAATGCCAATTCCTAGTGAAAACAATAAGATAGTTCGTAGAGCATATTCACTTGGATCACATCCTGAAAATAAAAAATATTATGAATTTGTAATAAGATGGGTTCGTAAACCATTACCTGGTCGTGTTACAACTGCATTGTTTAATGCAGGTGTAGGTGATGAAGTGTCATACATTCCACCAACTGGAAATGCTTTACTAATTAGTGACACACTACCTAATGGTGAGCCAGATAACAGAAGAATAGTTTGCGTAGGTGGTGGAACTGGACTAGCCCCATTTGTGGCATTTGCAAGACATTTACATGATGTAGGTGATAAAAGAGAGATTGTTGTACTACATGGTTCCAGCTATGTGGATGAACTTAGTTACAAAAATGAATTAACGGATTTGGAGGCAGAAAGTGAGGCACGTGGAAGAGACAAATGGAATTTTAGATATGCTGCAGCAGTTAGTAGACCACAAGAATGGTTTAACAGATCTTGGAAGGGTCAAACTGGGCGTGTTGAGACATTTTTGAGACCAAAAAACAATGGTTTGTCACCTCTTGAAGAACTTGTTGGCGAAAAGGTCACTCCAGAGAATACAATTTTCTATGTGTGTGGATGGCAAGGAACAGTCGATGGTTGTATGGACTTTTTGAAACCTGCTGGATTTAAGATAGAAAAAGACAAAGACGAGGATGGAAACTTTTCTGTAAAGTTTGAATCATACGGATAAACATATTAAAAAAATATTTTTTTTCTAATAATTATTATCTAACATGAATTTTGTTAGTGTTTCTTTGGAATAATCAATGCCATGCTCTTCTTCCGTATGGGCTCGAAATTTTTCAGCAACTTGATCAGATTCGCCTTCAACTACAAATTCACAGTCATATCCATAATCAGCACAAACCAATTTTGCCATGTTTCTTAAAGCAAATACAGTACTATATCTAGCTTTAGTCAAATTATTTTGAAATTCTAATTCGATTATTCAACTATTGTGAATTTGCTAATTCCAGAAATCGCTGTTCTAGATCCTCTTTTACATACTCTATTCCGTGTGTTACATCACTATGCTCATTATATTTTTTAACTGCTTCATCAATATTATCATCTAAAATAAAGTCACAGTCAAATCCATAATCATGACATGAGACCTTGACCATAAATTGCCAAATCTGTAACCAGTATATGAATTAAGAAAGATTATTTTGATTCTTGATCTGGTGTCTGGGTTGGAATAGAAACTATACTCTCAGCGACAGATTTGGTTAATTCCTCAATGATTTTTATCCGTTTCTTATCTTTTAGACCTAATTGTGACAATGCCTTTTGTAATTCCCTTTCTCTTATAGAATCCACACTGGCAATAACGTCTCTTACAGTTGACTCTGGTTCGAGATTTTTCATTGCTGCTTCCAAAATTGGCACTTCTTTTTCAATTAACGTCTCCACAGATGAAACCTTAGTTTTCAGTGCTTCCATTAGTTTTTCATCATCCATTTCAGTGATTTGATCTCTGAAAAGCAATTTGATTCCA
Source organism: uncultured Candidatus Nitrosopelagicus sp. (assembly GCA_964419505.1). GTDB lineage: Archaea > Thermoproteota > Nitrososphaeria > Nitrososphaerales > Nitrosopumilaceae > Nitrosopelagicus. The sequence goes on from CAYQPZ010000035.1 coordinate 1,835, forward strand.
GGAATCTTTGTTACAGTCTCTTCAATTGCCCTAGGATCTGATATATCTAGAATAAGCATTCCCTTCTTGTATTTTTTCATAACTCGTTTAATTTTTTCAAATGTAATTATGAAGTAATCAGCAGTAGCTGCAACAATAATAATGGAATATTTGTCAAATCCTGCTAAAACATCCAAAAAGTCTACAGGATTTCCACCTAATATTTTTGAGAAATCTGTTGCCCGCTCAATTAACTGGCTTGTTACATCAAATGCATATCCTTTTTTGTTCATAGTCTTTGCAACCATACCGGCAATTTCGCCTGTACCAATCAATAGAATTTTTTTCTTACCATCAATACCTGCATTTTCTTCTGCCATCTTAACTGCCACATCACCCATTGAAAGTGTATTCTCAGATACTTTGGAAGAATTTCTAATGGTTGTTGCAATTCTAATTGTACTGTCAAATAATTTATTCAGTATTCTACCAGAGTGTTTAGTTAATCTTGCAGTTTGACTTAACTCTTTTATTTCATTAAGAATTTCTTCTTTGCCTACAACAAGGGAATCTAAACCGCATGCTAATCTAAGTAGATGCTCATAAACATCTGTGTTGACATATACCTCAAATGTTTGATCAAAATGTTCTATATCCCATTGTTCTAATTCTGAATTTGCAACCCAGGTTTCTTGTATCTTATTTATTACAAGATTCTGACCGTCAAGTCTTCGTCCATCCGGGATGTCACCCTTTGGCCTGTTCATTACAATATATGCCTCAACTCTACTAGCAGTTTGAATGATGACACATTCTGAAACATCTTTAATTTTCATGAATGATTCACGTGCTATACTAACATCTTTGAATGCAAAGTGAGCCAACTTATGCAATGGAACATTTTTGAAAGTGATTCGTGCATTTATAAGAACAAAGTTTTCTTCAGCCATTTAACACACCGTCAATCCCGTAGTTTTTCCCTTCCACCTTTGGCTGTACGAAAAACATTCATGCCCTGATCAAAATTTTCATAAAGAGAATCCAAGTATTTTAGATCTTGTTCTGCTCTTTCAACATCATCAAGATGTGCCTCAGGATCATTTCTTAACTGTTCAAGTTTTTCCCTCTTCTCATCTACCAAACTGCGAATTCCAGTCTCATAATTAGATGTTCCACCATATTCAGGACTAAGTGTATTCTGTGGATCATATTTTGGAGTTTGATCAGTTGGAATCAGTACTTTCCTTGAAATTTCCTCTCCCTCACTTTGAGTAAGAACTGGTCTTGGTGGTGTTACTAATTGTTGATTATAGAAAAATTCTGGTTCACCCATCTCTCTTCGAAAAATACGTTCTCTGCTATGTTTATCAGTAAAAGTTTCACCAGCTTCAGTTTTTACAACTGATGCCTTTGCCTTTTCATATTCTGCAGCCCATGCTGCTTCTGATGCCTTTCTCACTTCGTCCAATTTGGCTTGTGATTTTGCATATGCTGCCTCTGCAACAGCAACCGCCTCTGTAGCTGTAAGTGATTCTTCTGATACATCTAAAGCATTTGAAACTGTTTCTGGTTTTGCATCACTGGTTGAATCTGCTGCCTTTTCTTTTGCCTCATCTAGTTCTGCTTTGGCTCTTGCAGCCTGTGCCTCAGCCTCAGAAACTGATGTTGGCTCTTCAACTATTTCATCTTTTTCTTCCTCAGGCATCAAACTACATCAAAATTCCTTGAATTTTAAGATTAGCACCATAAATTCTAAAGAAAGTGAGATCTATTATGTTTCTAGTAACTCAATCATTGAAATATATCAAAATATGTAAAAGTGTATGACTATTGCGATATATCTAGCACATCTAAACCCATTAACAAATGCTCATGTGGATATAATCACAGAACTGCAAAAAAGCGATGAAGTAGTTGTTATGCCTGTACGTTTTCTTGTTCAAGAAAAAGAGATCAATAGCAAAAGTTTTCCATTTAGTTTTGATATTAGAAGAAAAATGATCGAATCTGTATTTGGAGATTCTGTAAATGTTTCTTCAAATTATACATTTCATGCACCATTCAAAAAATATTTTCCTCCATTAATTTCTCCAAAATCATGGAGCTTAAGAAAAGAGATTCTTCATGATATAGAAGATGATTACTATACATACACTGGTGATAAGGCGGAGGGGATTATGCTAAAGCTTTACAGATTAAAACCAAAAATTGGGACTAGAAGAGAATTATCAGCCTCTTCAGTTAAGAATGATATGTACAATGCAGTATTAGGTAAGGAATCAGAATGGGAGAAAAATGTACCAAAAGAAGTTTCGGAAATTATCAAGAATAATTGGAGTGTTGTGACTAGTTTTGCATCATCAGATGACCATACTATGAGAGTAGCAGGGATGAAATTTCCAAAAGAAGGATATAATTCAAAATAGATTAATTATACACATTTTCAAAGTTTCTTGTGAAATCAATTTCAAAATTCATTTGGTTTGATGGAAAATTTGTTCCAAAAAACAAGGCAATAATTCCAGTAACAACTCATGCTATACATTATGGCACATCCATCTTTGAAGGAATTCGTGCTTACTGGAATTCTAATAATTTGTTTATCTTCAGACTAAATGATCATGTAAGACGTTTTAGAAATTCAGGTGCGTTCTATAACATTTCATTAAGATTCTCTGATGCAGAAATAAAAAATGCAATAATTAAAATATGTAAAAAAAACAAAATAAAGAGTTCGTGCTATATAAGACCGTTTTATTTTGTTGGTCAATATGGAATTAATCTTCATGTGACAAAAAGGGCTCCAACACATGTTGCAATATTTTCATTTCCTTTTGGTGATTTGTTTGATAAAAATGGAATTACTGCGTGCATATCAAAATGGAGAAAATTTTCTGATATATCAACTCCAACTCAAGCTAAAATGGGTGGAAATTATCTTAATTCAATTTTAGCCACTCAAGATGCAAAAGGAAGAAGTTTTGACGAAGCTATACTTTTGGATAGATTTGGTAATGTAAGTGAGGCACCGGGTGAAAATATTTTTCTTGTAAAAGATGATACTCTAATCACACCGCCATTGAGTTCATCCGCATTAGACGGAATAACACGAAAATCAATAATTTCATTTTCAAAACAAGTAAAATTAAAAACTAAAGTAGCAAAAATTTCAAAAGAACAACTTATGTCGGCAAATGAGGTTTTCTTATCTGGTACCGCTGCTGAGATTACACCTATAGTTAAGATCGAACGTAAAAAGATTGGTAATGGTAAACCTGGAGTAGCAACCAAAATGATTATGGAAGCATATACTGACATAGTAATGAATAAAAACAAAAAATTTGCCAAATGGTTAACTGCGGTGTATTAGATTGAAAATTATACAAATTGGACTTGGAGGTTGGGGAAAAAACCATACTAGAATACTCTCTGAATTTGGTGTACTTTCAGCTGTTTGTGATGTGAATAAAGAGAGAGCAAAAGAATTTGGGAAGAAATACGGTATTAATTATTATGATTCATTGGATGATGTTATGAGTAACGAAGATTTTGATGGAGCTTTTATTTGTACACCTACGTCAACTCATTCGAGAATTGCAACACAACTCATAGAAAGCAAAAAACATGTGTTTGTTGAAAAACCAATGACTTACTTATCTGAAGACGGGGAGTCTCTTGCCACAATGGCAAAGAAAAACAGAGTAATTCTAACATGTGGCTATATAGAAAGATTCAATCCTGCAGTTGCACATGTAAAAGAATTTCTAAAATCTAAAAAATATGGGGAACTGATCAGATTAGAATTTTATCGTGAACATAGAATGCCTTCTCATATCAAAGATGTTGGTATCATATATGATACTGCAGTACATGACATAGATACTGCTATGTGGCTTTTTGATGAAACGCCAGAATTAGTGTTTGCAAAATCTGGAACGATTAATCATGAACATGAGGATTTTGCAACAATAATGTTAGGTTTTAAGAATGATAGGATTGCAACGATCTCATCAAACTGGATCACGCCAACTCGTGTCAGAAATTTTAACGCTGTATGCACTGACGGGAGAATTTTTTCAGATTTTATCACACAGGAAATTCGCATTGAGACAGAAAATGGTTCAGATAATCCCAAGGAGCCAAAAGCAGAACCACTTTCATTAGAGATTAAAAATTTTTTAGATGCTATAGATGGACAAAAGGAATTAGTAGTAAAACCTGAGCATGCAGTAAATGTGACACGGATCGCAGAAGCAGCGCTTTTATCTAGCCAAAAAGGAGTACCAATTTATCTGGATATAAAATGAATAAAAAATTACTTGACATTCTAGCATGTCCAATTTGTAAACATCGTCCACTAGAAGAATTTGATATTAATGAAAAAGATGGACTAGTTATGGAGGGTGTGCTTTATTGCACAGAATGTTCTAGATATTTTCCCATCATTGAAGAGATCCCAATCATGCTACCTGATGAACTGCGAGATAAAAAACAGGATATTGAATTTCTAAAAAATAATACTGGATCATTACCAGAAAAAATTGTTAACGATGGTAATCCATGGCATTTGTGAGAAAAATTGACTACTAATTTCATCTCTGACAAAGCAAAGATTGGTGATAATGTACAAATATGGCACTTTGCGTATGTTGGAGATAATACTGAGATAGGTAATAATGTCAAGATAGGATCTTTAGCGCACATAGATTATGATGTTAAAATTGGTGATAATACAATGATTGAGGGTTTGGTTTACATCCCACCTCTGTCAAGAATTGGAAAAAATGTTTTCATCGGTCCATCTGTATCACTAACAAACGATCCATTTCCTCCAAGTGAAAAATTAATTGGAGTGACAATAGAAGATAATGCAATAATTGGAAGTCAATCTGTAATTAAGGCAGGTGTCACAGTAGGAAAAAACAGTGTGGTTGCAATGGGTGCTGTGGTAACAAAAGATGTTCCACCTGATACTGTTGTAATAGGCGTTCCTGCAAAACCATCATACACCAGAGAAGAGTATGATAAAAAACAACTAAACTGGAAGAGTAATTAATTTGCGGCTGGTGATACTGCCATTCCAGCAAGTAGTTTATCAATCTCATAGATAGCTAGTTTGTCTCTTCCTAACAGATTGAATTTTTGCAAAATAGTTTCAAATTGTTGTTCCTCTTCAATCTGCTCATTAACAAAGAATTGTAGAAAAGTGAATGTATTATGATCCTTGTCTTTCTGTGCAATATCAACCATTTTGTTAATTGCTTTGGTGACTCCTTGCTCATTTTTTAGTGCGGTTTTACAAATTGATTCTATAGACTTGAATGTCTTAGATGGTTGCTTTGTAGCAGGAATTACAGCTGCAACACCTTGCCCATTGAGAAAATGAACAAATTTTAGCATATGTTGATGCTCTTCTTCTGCCTGAACATAAAAAAAACTTGCAGCACCATCATATCCGGTGACCTCACACCAGGAAGCTGCAGCAAGATAACTACTAACTGCATTATATTCCATGGCAATTTGGCCATTTAGTGCTTTAGTTAATGAACTAGATATTTTCAATATACTATGTCTAACAGGTGAATTAAAGAATCTTTCTAGATAATTTACTCTCTTAGTGACTGGATATAATCAGTGAGTTTTTGCTTTTTTTCTTCCACAGACATAGGTAGGTATTCTTCCCATTGCTTCTTCATTTCTGCTTTCTTTACCGCTTTTTCATCATCTGACATTGTATCCCACTGTATCTTCATTTGCATGAAATGAAGTATCATGAATGCTCGATCTTGAAGAGATATTGATTTCCACGCGTCACCCATTTCTTTAAACTGTTTTTTCTTTTCAGAAATTTGTTCAGGAGTCATTCCCTTAAAGTAGTCCTTCATCTTTTTGTTGTGTGCTTTATCTTTATGGAATTTCTTTTTGTAGGAATTCTTTGTTATTGTGTCAGAAACATAAAGTTCGTCACCACTCCCGGCATCAACTAGAATTTTATTATATTCACGATCGTCATTACTCATAAAAACTTTGTAAACTAAATAACCATTGACTGTAGTAAGTTTTCCATATAACGCCTTGCTATTTGGTAGTATATTCTCTGCAATAGCCATAGCATCAACTAATGAAATTTTATTTTTCGTAGTATAGTCTTCGCCGTCTGCAATTGGTATTGTTCCTTGAATCGCGGGATAAACTGTCTTATCCCAATCTGCAAATACTTGTGTAGTGCCAACTGATGTTATTAAAACGCCAATAAGCATCATGGCACCAAATTTAGAGACTATTTGATTCATGTCTAAACGCTTTGTCATTAGTATAAAAAATGATCCTACAATTTGACCATAGTGCTGCGGCTAATCTTTTGTTATTTCACAATATTTGTTTGTTCCCTCAAAAAATTTTATTGAGGATACTGGAACCTTGTCTTTTAGATTTTCAAAGATCCACGCAGCTATGTTTTCTGAAGTTGGAAAATCAAAAAGTTCGTTTAAGTCTCGGTGATCTAATTCTGATATGGTTTGCCAACATGTCTTTTTCATTTGATCAAATTCAATAACCATATTGTCTTGATAGGAATCACCCTGCTTTACATCACCCTCAACTTCAACAATTATTCTAGATGTATGACCGTGTGGTTTTCCACATTTGGGATGACCACGTAGTGTATGAGCAAAATCAATTTCGAATTCTACACCTAGTTTGGTTTTCATACTAATACAGAATTTTTTGATAATTAATACCTAAAGAACTAGTCGTAGTAATCAACAGTTTGGAGTATGATTCTAGATGGACCATCAGTGGAAGATATTTCTCCACTTTCAAGATTTACATTCCATTCATATCTCATTGATTGATTATTTTCAACACTAAATACAAAAACTACATCATAATTTTTTGTATTTGTTGCTTCTGCAGTAAATTCTGCCCACGTATCTTCATCATCAAAGATTTTTTGATCAGAATATTTGTCATTAATCTTTTCTTCAATAACTTGTAAGATAGTCATGCCTTTATCGTTTGATCCTTTGTAGAATTTCACCATTTCTACAGCAATCTTTTCTCTATCCTCAAACGAATCATCTACTAAAAGTGATTCAAGATTTTTTTCAGTAAGTGCTGGGTAAGCAAAAATCACGAATAATCCTATTATACCAAGATAAATCGGTGCTCTTTTTTTTAAAAATGATAAAAAACTTTTTGGGTTGTCTGATTTTTTTATTTCGTCAGGTTTTTTCTTTGTCAATTAGACTAGCCTTTTTTCTTTGCAACTTGCATATACAGATCTACTGTTCCACTTCCAATTGGAATCTGACTTCCAACTATGACGTTTTCAGTGATTCCTTTAAGTTGTTCAGTTTCTCCTGTTCTGGCAGCACCAGCAATTGTTGGAACAGTAATTTCAAATGCAGCACGTGCAAGAACACTATCTTTTGTACCTGCAATTCCATGACGGCCTATCTGTTGCATGTAACCACGATGACACATTAGATCAGATACCAACATTAGGTATCTTTGATCTACTTCAAGTCCCTGATCTTCAAGGGTAGAACTTAATTCATTAATCAAAGCATTACGTGCTGCCTCAATACCAAGAGTTTCAGCAATCTCGGAAACATTATTGGTTCTAACATTATCTCTGTCGATCCCCTCTACTTCTAAGACTTTGGATAGATTTGAACCAGTTGTTTGAATAACCCATTCATCATCTTTTTTAACAATTGTCACACGCCGAACGTCTGGAACACCCTTTACAGTAGTTTTTAGAACTTTGTTTCTTACTGCAATTACAGTTGGAACATCAGATTCCTCGTCTACTAAATTTAAAACTAGTGTATCACCCATAGTCTCAATTTTGAATTTTTTGTTTGATTCTAATGCTGAAAGTACATCATCTAGTGTACAGCTTCTATCATTCAGTTTTCGTGTGTTTAAATTCAGAGAAATTTTTGTAGCATAATCAGTATCAGTGTCTACAATAAGATCATTCACTGTTGTTTGTAGAATATTTTTTGCGATTGCAACAGCTTTTAATTGATCAGTTTTTGCATCACCTTTTAGATAAATATCCATTGTGGGTGTAACAGGTTTTTTACGTGCATCTACAAGTTCAATTAATCTTGGAAGTCCAAGTGTGACGTTTCGTTCAGCAATTCCTGCAAAATGGAAAGTTCTGAGAGTCATTTGTGTTCCAGGTTCTCCTATTGACTGAGCAGTCACAATTCCAACTGCTTGTCCTGGTTCTGCCTTTGCCTTGTTATATAGATCTAGACCTTTTTTTGCTACTTTTTCAACACCATCTATACTAAGTTTAGATTTTATTAATGCGTCAGATACCATAGTCTCTAGTCGTGGATTGAAAATTTTTGTATACTTTTTTGCAATAGGTGTTATTTCTTCTTTTGATGCAGCCTTTCCAGAATCTACAATTTGTTGCGCATCAATCAGTCTGGTTATGTTAAATGCTTCACCATGATCACTTTTTGCAACATCAATTCCATCTTCACCATATAGGAATTGAATTATGTGTCCATGTGGATCTCTTACAGTTCCGTCATATTCTAATCTGATGTGTTCAAGTGCGTTAATCAATCTTCTTTGCATGTATCCACTTTGTTGGGTTCTAACTGCAGTATCTACTAATCCTTCTCTTCCTCCCATTGCATGGAAGAAAAATTCTAGTGTTGAAAGTCCATCACGGTAATTTGATTTAACAAATCCATGCGCATCAGGATCATTGTCATGTGGGGCAAAGTGAGCTAAAACACGATTATTGTAACCTTTGTTTAGACGATTTCCACGTCTTGCCTGTTGACCTAAGGCACCTGCCATCTGACCTACATTTAGTGATGAACCTCTAGCTCCTGTTGTAGCCATGATTTTTCCCGCATTATCATCATCTAATGAGGAATTTGCAGTAGTAGCTGCTCGATCTCTGGCTTTTCCTAAATTATTTACAATATATGCTTCAAGTGTCTCTTTAGTTGTCATACCTCTAGTGCCTTTAAGAATTCCTTTCTTTTCTTGGTCAATCAAATCATAAACTTCATCATATGTTTTTTGAATATCATTATGAATTCCTTCCCTATCTTTTTCTGATAACTCAAGATCACCATAACCATAACTAAACCCATAATGTGTGATGAATTGTTTTATCATAATTAATTCAGAGTTAAGGAATATCTTTGCTTTAGCATTACCATAATCTTTTGCAATTCTATGCAAAACACTCTCCGGTTCTTCCGCACCAATTGAGGATTTGTCAATAACGCCGCTAATCAATTGACCATTTTTAATAACAACATCTTTTTGTTTACCAGATGTTCCTTTTGACCATTTTGATGTCATAATATAGTTAAAGTCATCAGGTAAGAATAATGAAAATAATTGTTTGCCTGAATACAGATTCTCTTTCCTGTTTTCAGGTTCTGGAAGTTTTCCAGAGTAGGCGCCAAGCATTGCAAGATTTGCAAATTCCTGACTGGTTAATGTTGTACCATCTTTTG
>CAYQPZ010000036.1:0-11298 GCA_964419505.1 uncultured Candidatus Nitrosopelagicus sp.
GCAGGAGGTTACATTGACCAGACCATTACCGATAATCGTATCAAATAGTAGTATTTAACATCATTTTCAGCAAATGATTTTATAACCAAATTCATGACTCAAATCTAAAATGGTTGAAAAATGTTCGGTTTGTAATAATGAAATTGATATAGAATACAAACCAATGGATGAATGGAAGATGAAAGGAAGTCTTTGTAGCAAGTGCTACTCACAAAAACTTGAAGAGCATTATCCAGGGGAACATATTAGAACAAACAGATTAACTGATGAATGACTATCATTCACGTTTGGAATATTTATGTCGATTCAAACAGTTCCATGCTAATGCATCGTCTTTTACTTCGTCCTCAGTGATGAATTGCATGTCTGTAACAACTTTCTTCTTTTTAAAATAATTTAATTGAAAACTTGCAAATTCTTTACATTCACATACTTCGTATAGACAATCAGCCTTTTCTTCATCATGATCATCTTTTCTGTGTCCACAATTACAAATATCTGCATTTTTTACTTCATTCATAGATTTTTCTTTGTATATTCCAAATCTTAGATACGCACTTCCTTGGTGACCTATCTTAAATCGCTCATAGTGTTCAGATTTCGGTAAAACTTTGTAAAAATACTTGTTTGTTTCAGGTTTTCTAGAGTCGGCACCCATTACAAACCAATAATCATCTCCAGTTTCAACAAATCTAATTTTAATAGTATGATCGTTCCATGCATGTATTGTGTCAAACCATAATGAAGAAGCTGGTTTTCTTTCAGAAAACATTAGAACTATATTCATTCTAACATCAAAATATCGATATGCTATACCTAAGAATTCCTCAAACCATGAAATTGACGAATTTTCAGACACACCACACAAAGTGAAAAATGCCTATTTATCTGATCGTAGATTATGAAGAAATACTCTTATATCATATATTTCACCTCAATATTACATGACCTATAGAACCAGTATGCAAATAGTAGCAGATATGCTATATCAAACTGAGCAATGTGGTCAAGTAGGTATCAAAACAACATCACTCCTAACAAAGGCAAATCTTTCACATTCCAGATTAGAAAAATTTGTAAAAAATCTGACAGGTGCTGGATTGATTAACAAAATTGAATTTGACGGAAAACATGTTTTTGTCATAACTCCAAAAGGGAAACAATATTTAGAATCCTACAGGCAATTCTCAGATCTTGCAGGAACATTTGGTCTAGAATTATAAAATTATTTTTTATACTTTTTACGTCTTTCGCGTCTTAATTGTTGTTGTGCCTTTCGATTTTTATAAGAACTGTATATTATTACAACAATAGCACCACCTACTGAAATCCAGAATAATTCATAAAATGGTTCATCACGCACACCACCGTCAAATGGTGAAAGAAATGCAATTGCCATAGTAACAATCATCATGGCTAATACGATTGTTAGATACTTACCCATAATCAATCTAAATCATTAAATCATTTATCTGTTTTATCATAGATTGTATGTCTAAAGGATTAGAATTAGTCGGTTTGGCATTAATTGGGGGAACAATTATCTCATTTCTTGGATTAATACCAAATATTGATGCTGGTGCAAATCCAGTTTTTTGGGGATGTGCAGTGGGTGTACTTGCAATCATAATTTATCGAAAGCGACAACGAAAAAAACTTGATGATAAAAATTCATCAAAGTAGATCAATAACTCAACCAAGATTATATCGGCAGATCTATAAAGGACTTACAAGTATAATTTTTGGGGAGAATGACGGAAGGATCTATTGAATGGTGGAAAGGACTAGGAGAAGAACTTCAAGTAGATATTGAAACTATTACGGATGAAGATTCCTAACATATTACAAATTTTTAAAATTTTAAAGCCTCAAATGGGATTTGAACCCATGACCTAACGCTTACGGGGCGTTCGCTCTACCAGGCTGAGCTATCGAGGCACGAACGATTTCTTCTCAGAGTTTATAAAAAGCCTTTCTGACTTTTATCAAGTGAAAATATCAATTTCGGGTGTCAGAGGGATCTATGGAAAGGATCTTTCTCTCAAAAATGTACTTGAATTTTGTAATAATTTTTCTACTTTGATAGAATCAGGAAAATGTGTAGTTGGAAGAGATACTAGACCAACCGGAAAGATTATTCTTGATAATGTGTGCACAGCATTAACGCAGAATGGAATTGATATCTATAATTTAGGAATGGTTCCAACACCCGTTGTTTTTAGAGAAGCAAGAAGATATGGTGCAGGTATAATGGTCACATCTTCGCATAATCCAATAGAATGGAATGGTTTGAAATTCATTTTGGAAGGAAGAGGAATAAATGAAGATGAACTAGCCATAGTAAAAACAAAACAAATTATTAAAAAAGAAAAATTTGGAAAGGAAACTTTGATTGAATCGGATTACATCACAGAAGCTGCAAAAATTATTGGAAGTGTAAAAAATAATCCTGAGGTTGTAGTAGATGTAGGAGGTGGTGCAGCAAAGAATACAGTACCAGAATTACTTAGCAAAATTGGATGTACTGTTAAAACAATCAATAATGATTTGGATAGTTCTACAAGTGGACCAGATCCTACTACGGATAGTCTTTCTGATCTGATTAAAAATACTGAAAAAATTGGATTTGCGTTTGATTTAGATTCTGACAGAATGGTTATAGTAAGTAATAAAAAAAAGAGATCACCAGATCTTACACTGGGTTTAGGTATTGTAAAAGCAATGCAGTTAGGTTACAAAAAATTTGTTTTGAGTGTAGATAGCAGTATTGGAATAGAAAAATACATTATCGCACATGGTGGTGAAATATGGCGATCAAAAGTTGGAGAGGCAAATGTGATGCAACAAATTTTAGCAAATAATGCAGATGCCGGGGGAGAGGGAAGTAGTGGTGGATTTATTCTACCAGAATTTACAATGTGTAGAGATGGAATTCTAACAAGTGGATTAGTTGCATCCATGCTTGAGCAAAAAGAATTTCAAAATGCTATAAACATATTTAAAAAATATTTTCAGAGTAGAACAAAAATTTCTATACCAGTTCAATACCATGATAAGGCTATTGAAAGATTAAAAGAAAAATTATGTGAACATTATGAATTAGATTTACTTGATGGAATTAAAATAAAGATAAATTCCGATAGTTGGGCTTTGATACGAAGATCAAACACTGAAGATGTTATACGACTATCATTAGAATCAAATAATATGGATATTCTAAAAGATAAACAACGTGAAGTAACAAATCTGGTAAATGAGAGTTATGAAGAAATTAAATGAAAAAGAAATCATAAAAATATTTCGTCAAAAAAAAAATATCTTTGAAGATGTTGAACTTTTTCATCTAGGTAAGGAACTTTGTGCTACAAATATAGATACACTAGTTGAAAGTACTGATATTCCTGCAAAATCAGATTTTGTTGATATAGCAAGAAAGAGTGTGGTTTCCAGTGTAAGTGATTTTGCGGCAAAAGGAATCATTCCAAAATTTTGTATAATTTCAATTACGATTCCTAAAACATTTTCTAAAAAACATATTACAAAAATGGCAAGAGGTTTTAGAAAAGCATGTGATGAGTTTGATCTAGAATTACTAGGAGGTGATACGAATGAAGGAAAAGAGATTGTAATTACTGTGGTATTATTTGGAAAAGCATGTAAAATTGTGGCTAGAAGTGGTGCAAGAAATGGTGATATTATTATCACAACTGGACCGTTTGGATATACATCTTCAGCATTACAAATATTGTTAAAGAAGAAGAAATCCACTAGAAAATTTTCAAAACTAGCCAAAACTAAATTCTTCCACCCAATTCCAAGATTGAAATTTGGATTAGCGTGCAAAAATCTTCTTTCATCATCAATTGATTCAAGTGATGGTCTTTCGTCGTGTCTTCAAGAATTATCAATAAGTAGCAAAAAACGATTCGTGATTACGAAATTTCCTGTAAAAGATGATGTCAAAGATTTTGTGAGTATGAATAAACTAGATCTAAAAGACATTATCTTGAATGGAGGAGAGGAATTCGAATTGGTATGCACTGTTCCTTCAAAAAATTTAGAAAAAGTCAAAAAAAATGCCAAAAAATTGAAAATTGAACTATATGAAATTGGTATTGTTTCTAGAGGTAAACATGTAATTCTGGAAAATGGTGAAAGACAGTGTAGGATTACAGATAGTGGATGGTTGCATTTTCAGTAAATTTGTGTTATTATAGGCATGTTTTATAAAGCCAAAAAATTGCGTGATTTCAATGTCTGAAATTGTTGAAACTGCAAAAACTGAAGACGTTACAGAGACTGTAGAGTCTAAAGTTACAGAGACTGTAGAGTCTAAAGTTACAGAGACTGTAGAGTCTAAAGTTACAGAGCAAACCGAAGTAAAAGCTGAACTTGAAGCTGTTACTAAAGAAATTCCAAAAACAAAAGTTGAGGAAAAATGGGGCATTGCACATATCTATAGCAGCTATAACAATACTATAATCCATATAACAGATCTAACCGGTGGAGAAACTGTAGCAATCAGTTCTGGTGGCTGTCATGTTAATGCAGACAGATACGAATCTTCCCCATTTGCAGCAATGAAAGCTGCTAATGTTGTTAGCGAGTCTGCAAAGTCAAAAGGATTCACATCTCTTCATATTAGAGTTAGAGCAGTTGGAGGAGTTGGTTCAAGAGTTCCTGGACCTGGAGCACAGGCATCAATTAGAGCACTTGCCAGAGGAGGATTTAGAATTGGAAAGATTGATGATGTTACACCTATTCCTCACGACACGACAAGAAAGAAAGGTGGAAAGAGAGGAAGAAGAGTTTAAGTAACTTCAATACTCTTCAATTTTACATTACAATTATTACTTTCAAAATAATTTGATAAGAAATCAATAAATTTTTCAGTAGGTTTACTGCCTTTTGATTTTTTTATCATATCTACAAATTCTTCTTCTATGGGAAGATGAAGATTAGATTTTAATATCATATCAAAAAATGTCCAACCGAATTTTGACATTGGTTCTCCAAATAAATAGCCATCACACACTTGATATTTGCTTTCAAGCTTACCTAATATTTTTCTAAGCAGTAATCTATCCTCATCATAATTTATGGTGCCAACTTGAATATAGTAAGTCATTTATCATCATCTGTTTGTGATTTTTGTTTAAATTTATCTGTAATAGAAACAAACTTACCATCCTGCTCAACATTAATTTTATTCTGCATTCTAATGTTAACACCCACAGAACGAAATAGAACCAATAATTTTCCACCGTCTAGAATCTCATTAATATCACCAGAGGCAATTAACTCTCCAAGTTTTTCAATGATAATTTTTGCTTCATTAGGAAACTGCGACTCTGCGTTTTCCAAGACCTCGATTCCTCTATAACCTAAATTTTTTACAACATGCTCCCTTGAAGTAAGTTGCTTTTTCTCTTCCACATGTGATTTCTGCTCAAATTCTTTTTGTTTTTCTTGAATTGAAAGGTTTTTTTGCATTTCAGCAAGACGCTTTGCCTTTAAGATTTCTAATTCTTTATCTTCGTCACTCAACCCTTAATCACCCCAATAGGTACTAATTTTGCAACTTTGGTAGCTATACCAAGTTCATGTGAAACGTTGACCACTGAATCTACATTCTTGTAAGCTTCAGGTGTCTCTTCAACCACACCATCGCGTGTTAATGATTTTATAACAATACCTTTGTCTTTGAGAGATTTTTTTACTTGATCTTCAGTAAAGTTTCTTCGTGCTTTTGAGCGAGACATCATTCTACCAGCACCATGTGCTGTAGATCCAAAACTTCTATTCATAGAACCCTCTTGTCCTAATAGAATCCAACTACCAGTCCCCATGGAACCAGGTACTAATACTGGTTGTCCCAAATCACGATATTTTGATGGTACTTCCTCTAGATTAGCTGGAAATGCTCTTGTTGCACCTTTTCTATGTACAACAACTTGTTTAATTTTACCGTCTACTTTGTGACTTTCAACTTTTGCAATGTTATGTGCTACGTCATAAACTAATCTCATATCAAGATCAGATTCGGTTTGATTAAATACTCGTTCAAATGACTTTCTTGTCCAATGAGTAATCATTTGCCTATTACTCCAAGCAAAATTTAATGCTGCAAACATTGCAGCTCTATACGATTCACCCTCATCAGATTTGTTTGGGACACAAGCTAATTCTCTGTCAGCCAAATTAATTTTATACTTATTTTGAGCCTGTTCTGAAATTCTGAGATAATCACTACAGACTTGGTGACCAAATCCTCGTGAACCACAATGAATTAGTATTGTGACATTTCCTTTTTGAATTCCCATTCTTTTTGCAGCTTCTTCATCATGAATCTCTTCTACTCTTTGCACCTCAAGAAAATGATTTCCAGATCCAAGACTTCCTAGTTGTGGTGCACCGCGTTTTCTTGCTTTATCAGAAACTTTGTTGGGATCTGCATTAGCCATTTGACCATTTTCCTCACAAACATCGGCGTCATCATTCGTTCCATAACCATGATCAATTGCCCATTTTACGCCTTTAACAAGAACTTCGTCAAGTTCTGATTGAGATAGTCTTACGGAACCTTTTGAGCCAACTCCAGATGGTATAGATTTGAAAAGATCATTTACTAAATCATTTAACTTTGGTCGTACTTGTGTTTCTGTAAGATTTGTCCGTAAAAGTCTGACGCCACAATTTATGTCATACCCAACTCCTCCTGGACTAATCATTCCTTCCTCAGCATCCATAGCAGCAACTCCACCAACAGGAAAACCATATCCCTCATGACCATCAGGCAATACAATCGAGTGCTGTTGTATTCCAGGAAGAGTTGCAACATTGACTGCCTGCTTGATTGTTCTATCAGTCATCATTTTTTGTATCAAACCGTCATCAGCATAGATAGTCACAGGAACAAGCATTCCTTTTGATGAATCTGCTTCGATTCTATACTCCATATTTCCAATCTTTTTTGGTTTTAATTCAGACAATTAGATGGTCAATGTTGAGATGTAGGCAATTTAAATCAAATTCAAAGATTTGAATAAATTAAAATTAAATGACAGTTTAAAAACAATGTGAAAAAAGCAATAGTTCTAGGTAGTTCAAGAGGAATTGGTAAAGCAATTGCTGAATCGTTAAATTCATTAGACATTGAGGTTATAACTACATCAAAACAGGACATAGATACTTCAAATTTAGAAAGTGTGAAAAGATTCTCAGACAAGAATGATAGTACAGATATTTTAATACTAAATACTGGTGGTCCGCCAGTAATAGAATTTAATAAAATAACTGAAGAGGATTGGAACCATTATCATAATCAATTATTTGTAGGATTCTGTACCATCTTACAAAAAATTTCAGTAAATAATAATGGATATATTTTTGTGATCACTTCAAATGTAATAAAAGAACCAAATTCAAAATTAATTATTTCAAGTGCTTATAGATCTGCATTCTCGAGTGTTTTCAAAATTCTAAGTAAGGAATATGCTAAAAGAGAAATCAGTTGTATCAATATTGCTCCAGGTCCAATTAATACAGACAGAACTAAGGAATTAATAGATGATGTAGACGAATATGCAAAAACACTTCCAATGAGACGATTAGGAAATCCACAAGAGATAGGTAATTTTGTCAAATCAATTATAGAGCACGATATAAAATATCTCTCAGGCTCAGTGATTAATTTTGATGGTGCCAACTCAAATTTTGTTTTTTAAACAGACATAGGTTTATTTTTGTAAAAATTTCATAAAAAATGTGGCAATATTACCTATTGACAGTGGTCGTTATGGAACAAAAGAGATGCTTGCAGTATTTAGTGAGCAAAAAAAAATTGATTATCAATTAGAAATCGAAGCTGCCACTGCATTATCACAAAGTGAAATTAAGTTAATTTCAAGAAATGTTGCAAATGATATTGCCAAGAATGCAAGATCTGGTAAAATTAATAGTAAAAGAATAAAACAATTAGAAGCAAAAAGTGATCATGATACTGCTGCATTAGTAGAAGCATTAGCAGAAAAGTGTCAAAAACAATCAAGACCGTGGATACATTATGGCTTGACTAGTAATGATTTGGTTGATACAAGTAATTCCTTACAAATGAGGGATGCATTAAGAATTATTCAACCAAAAGTTTCAAAGCTATCTATAATTCTTGCAAAAAATGCTCAAAAATATAGGAATGTTCCAGCTGTAGGAAGAACACATGGACAACATGCGAGTATTATCTCGTTTGGATTAAAATTTGCAAACTGGGCTGCTGAAATGTCAACTCATCTAGAGAGAATTGATGAGATAAAGAAACGCATACTGATTTGTAAAACACTCGGAGTAGTAGGAACTGGTTCCTTGATGGGCAATAATGCCATAAAAGTTCAAGAAAAGGTTTCAAAAAAACTTGCGCTTTTTCCTGCAAAGGTTACGACTCAAATTGTTCCAAGAGAAAGATATGCAGAATATGTCTTTCAATTATCACTTCTAGGTGCAACACTTGAAAAAATCGCTATAGAAATTAGAAACTTACAGAGAACTGAAATAGCAGAGGTATCTGAACATTTCAAAAAAGGGCAAATGGGTAGTAGTGCTGTCCCTGTAAAAAGGAATCCAATTAAAAGTGAAAGAATCTCTTCTTTGTCAAAACTTCTAAGAAGTCAAATAAGTACATCGTTTGAAAATATTCCCTTATGGCATGAAAGAGATCTATCAAATTCCGCAAATGAAAGATTCATTCTTCCTATGACATCAATTCTTCTCGATGAAATGTTAGAGACTATGATAAGGATCATTACTAATCTTCAAGTTAATGCAAAACGTGTTAAAGAAAATCTTTACATAACAAAAGGTCAGATTTTTGCAGAATTTGTGTTGGAAGCGTTAATCAAAAAAGGCATGCCTAGATTCAAAGCATATAGAGATGTACAAAGAGTAGCATTTGAAGCA
Organism: uncultured Candidatus Nitrosopelagicus sp.; assembly: GCA_964419505.1. Taxonomy (GTDB): domain Archaea; phylum Thermoproteota; class Nitrososphaeria; order Nitrososphaerales; family Nitrosopumilaceae; genus Nitrosopelagicus. Next base: position 8,953 of record CAYQPZ010000036.1, read on the forward strand.
CACAAAAAAGAAATTAACTATCTGGATGCATTGACTAATGATAAAATCATCTCGTCTATCCTTTCAGATAATGAAATAAAATCAATCTTTGTTGCAGAGAAACATCTTGGCGCTTCACTTACAATAATTAACAATGTTGAAAAACATGTAAGAGTATATGCTAAGAAGTTTTTCTAGATTTTAAAAGCGCCTTATGGATCTGTGAGCCGTACTGTAATGCTTTTTTCGGTTTACGTGCAGAAATTTCTGGTACATCACAATCAATAGCTAAACTACGAATAACGTGTTTTCGCATTAAATCATCAGAACCATAAATCTTTTCAGATATTGGAATTTTTTTTGCGAATGCAATAAAAGATGGAGACAGTAACGGTTGAATTATTTGTATTCCAAATTTAGAACATACATTATTCACAGCAATCATCATTTGTTTTTCATTTTCTAATTTGTAATTCATCATTTCGATAACTTCGTTTTCACCAATACTAATAGCATCTCTGTATGAATTATAGCCACAAAATAACTCATCAATTCCATTAGCAGTAACAACTGTCGTTAATCCATTGTCTTTAGCTAGTTTGGATACATAATAAAATGCGATTGAGTTCTCATTCCATGATAAATTATCCGTCTTGATTATACTATGTATTTCTGAACTGATTTCTTTGAAGGTAATTGGATCAATCTCTAAAATATTATGTTGATAATCCAAAATTTGATTGACCTCTAATGCAAAATTTATGTCATGTGACTCGTGAAAACCAACTGTTAAAAGATTGACATCATAATCCATGTCTTTCAAAAGTTTTGCAAGTAATGTGCTATCAACACCCCCAGAAAATGCAACTCCAATCTTATTGTCAGATACAGTGCTTTTTACTGCATTTTGCATCTCTGTTAGTAATTGCTTATTCATAATTGCAATGAAGTAATCTGGACAATTTATTAATTAACTATCCGATGTGCCTACATGGGATTAACAAAATTATCGGATGAGCAGATTCAAACAGCACTACAAGATCTAGAAGGTTGGTCCATTATAGATGGTAAACTTCACAAGGAATTTCAATTTTCAGATTTTAATGAGGCATTCGGTTTTATGGCAAGAGCATCAATGCATATTGAAAAAATGAATCATCATCCTGAATGGTTTAATGTATACAATAAACTGATTGTTGACTTGATGACGCATGATACTTCAGGTATAACTGAAAACGATACAAAGTTAGCAAAGATCCTCAATTCACTTTAGATATGGAACCAAAAATTCAAGAAAAAGTATGGGATCCTGAGATAGAATTAGAGATTAGAAAGAAATGGGAAGAAAGTGGTATCTATGATTTTGTCATAAAAGATTCTAACTACACAATTGATACACCACCACCATATCCATCAGGACGTCCATGGCACATAGGTGCTACTTCACATTATGCTCAGATAGATATGATTGCAAGAACTGCACGAATGTCTGGAAAAAATGTTTACTTTCCAATTGGTATTGACAGAAATGGATTACCTGTTGAGCTTTACACTGAAAAAAAACATGACATACGAATGCGTGAAACTGAGAGAGGAGAATTTATTGAATTATGTAAAAATGCATTAGACGATTTAGAATCAGAAATGATTCAGATAATGAAAAGTCTTGGGATAAGCGGTGACTTTAAAAATTATTACAGAACTGACAGTGAAGAGTATAGAAAATTTACCCAAGAAACATTCATTGATCTATGGAAAAAAGGAATAATCTATCTTGCAACTAGACCAAACAACTACGACTGGGTTTCAGGTACAACTATTGCAGATGCTGAAATTGTATATGATGAAATTCCAACAAAGTTAGTTTATATGAAATTTATTGTGAAAGACACATCTAACGAAATTATCATAGCAAGTACGAGACCAGAATTATTGTGTGCATGCAAAACTGTTATTGTAAATCCAGATGATTCTAGATATACTGAGTTAATCGGAAAAAAATTAGTTGTTCCACTAACTAACGATGAAGTTGAAATTCGTTCACATCATTCTGCTAAAATGGAATTTGGATCAGGAGCTGTAATGGTATGTAGTTATGGTGATCAGAATGATGTTGCGTTATTCAGAGAATTAGAATTGGAGGAGGTGATAGCAATCGGTCTTGATGGGAGAATGACGGATGTTGCTCACGAGTATAAGGGTCTTAAACCTAAACAAGCAAGAACAAAGATTATCGAAGATTTAGAAAATGCTGGATTAGTAGAAAAAATTGAAGACATTTCTCATAGAACTCCATTATCTGAAAGAAGTAAAATCCCAATTGAGATAATTCCAATGGAAGAATATTATCTAAAACAGAAAGAATCT
>CAYQPZ010000037.1:0-11107 GCA_964419505.1 uncultured Candidatus Nitrosopelagicus sp.
CACATGTATATCTAATAATTTTCTATGAGTGCAGAGATGATTCTAGTTGGAGTTATTTTATTTGGCGGTATGGGCGCAGCAGCTGTAAAAATTTGGCTAAATAAAAGAAAAGAAAGAATTGAACAAGAATCGCTTGATGAAAACCACGCGTAATTTGTGATCTTCTTTTATATCATGTATAAAACGTAAATCAACATTATGAGGCTAGTAATTGGAATTACAGGAAGTACAGGTGTAATTTATGGAATTAGAATGTTAGAAATTCTGAAAAAATTAAACATTGAGACTCATCTGGTAATGTCAGAATGGGCAGAAAAATGTATTTCAATGGAAACACAGCATGACGTTGGATATGTAAAATCTCTTGCAACTACAATTTCTGACGAAAAGAATATGGCTGCAAGCATTTCAAGTGGGACACATAAAACTGATGGAATGATAATAATTCCATGTAGTATGAAAACACTATCAAGTGTTGCAAATGGTTATGATGAAACACTTGTTGCAAGATCTGCCGGTGTTACATTAAAGGAATCAAGGAAGCTGATTTTGGTAGCAAGAGAAACGCCACTCACTGCCATTAATCTAGAAAACATGCTAAAACTTGCAAGGCTTGGTGTTATTATCTTACCACCAGTCACAGAATTTTATACCAATCCTAATTCTATAGATTCAATGGTGGATCATATAGTTGGAAAATGTCTAGATCAATTCAATATAGAACATGATCTATTTGTACGATGGAGCTCAAATTAAGCGAGAAAATTTACATGAGACAAATACTGGGTTTCTATTGAGTAAAATAACTTTTGAAAAAATAGTAAAGTCCGATCCTACTACAGTGTTTAGTGTAGTTTCAAATTTTGAAAATTTTGAGAAATTGTTTCCTAACTATTATCCATCAATTCGAATTAAATCTGTGAGGGATGAAAGTTCCTTAGTAGCTGAGCATCTAAAATTATATGATAAAGAGTTTGTAATAATGGCAAAACACCTTATTGAACCACCAAACAAGCATGAAATGCGTGTAGTGGGTGGTGATATTAAAGGAAGTTATATCATAGAAAATATTTTTCCATTAAATTCAGAAACAAAAATGATTGTTGAAGCAGAAATTATTACTTCAAAACGATTTGGTACAATTTTGAAGAACAATGATTATACTAAAGCATTAGAAGACTTGTATGATAAAATTATAGATGTGATAGAAACGAGTTAATCCTTCTGCTCTTTGAACTTCTTTAGTTCTTCATCAGCCTCAATTTCACCTTTTTTGTATTCACCTTTGGCTTTACCAAATGTTTTTGCTAATTCAGGAATCTTTTTTGCACCAAATATGAAAACTGCAGCAATGATAATGACAAATATCCATTCCTGACCTGCAATGAAATTGAAAAGGTTTTCAATCATCATTTTCAAAATGTATTTTTCTCATTTAAGTCTTGACAGTCTGTCTTTCTTTACGCTCAACTATGAGCATACCTGCAAGATAAAGTGCAATCATCGGACCTGCAATGAACCACATCGTCACTCCACTTCCATCAGGTGTGATAACTGCCCCAAATATAACAATTGCAACAATCGCATATCGAAGATTTCTTCTCCAAAATTTTGAATCTGTCATTCCTGACATGCTCATTGCATACATAGCTAATGGAAGTTGAAATGAAATTCCAAACGCCAATAAAAATTGCAGTACAAAGGATACAAAATCCATTATATTCAAAAATGTGACAAGTCCTGCAGATTCTCCATACTTGTAAAGAAAATCCAGAATATACGGTATGACAAAGCTGTATGAAAATATACAACCACCTATGAATAGTCCAATCGCAGGAATTGTAATAGTTCGTCCAACATTAATTTCTCTTTCTTTTAATGCTGGTTTCAAAAATGTAGCAAATTCTCTTATCATGATTGGTATACTCGCAACAATTCCAACCAATGCAGCAATGTAAACTTGTGAAAAGAATGCCTGTCCTGGAGCTGTTTGTATTAATTGAACTTTATCAGGAACTAATTCATCTCTCATTGAGTTTGTAATTTGCGCTGCTATATTATCAAGTGGTTCAGGCGTTGGGTAGTAAAGTGTCATTCCTAGGACGTCTATCGGCGTTGCATGGAATGTTAATAGGAATACTGTAATTATACCTACTGAAAGTGCAGATCTAAGTACTCGTTTTCTTAGATCCTGTAAATGTGGATAAAAATTATCTATTTCTGACATCTGAAAAACTATGTGTTACACTCATTACAAAAATGTTTCAAATTAAGTTGGAATAGGCAATAATTTTGCCTCAGGAAAGCCCCAGTCTTTTAATTGTTCTTGTGTTGTATCATGTAGTTCCATACTTATGATTGGATTTGCATTTAATTCATTTTCAAGATCTTTTGCCAGATTTGCAATCTCTTTTGGGTCATAGATCTCGTTTGAGTCTTCCAGGAATATTCTTTCACCTTTTTCTACTACATCTCCATTGAATCGTTTCTTCAAAAATTTAGTTATTGATGGCAGTTCCTTTCGTTCAATATTGTTATAATAATATACTATGCCTTTCTTTGAATCATAGTCAAGCGGAGTTCCATGTCTATACAGAAACACTCCAATGAATTTAGCCTCAGCCTCAGGTTCACGCACACATTTAATTTCCCAATTTAATATTTTATCGGGATTGTATGTTAACTTTTCAACATCATCATATGTTAGTTTCCAGTATCGAAATTTACTCATTGCAATGAAATCATTATACCATTATAAATTCAATTGCATCTATTATATTGTAAAATGGTAATAACATTTAACTTGAAATAAGAAATGAATATTTTATGGTAAACTATAATGTTGATGTCATAATTGAAAATAAACCCGGAATTAATGATCCCGAAGGCGAGACAATCTTGAATGACCTTGTTCTAAAAGGAAAATTTTCCAATGTTAAGAAAATTCGTTCTGCGAAAATGCTTAAATTTTCTATCACTGAAAAGAACAAAAAACTAGCAGAATCTAAAGTGTTAAAAATTTGTGATGATCTAAGAATTTACAATCCATTAGTTAGTAAAGTAACTGTAAATGTTAATCAATCTTAATCTGTATTGATACTTTTTATCGTACCATCAACAAGTAGTTGATCGCGAAGGTATGCTGCTAAATCAGTTTGGGTTATGACTCCAACTAATTTACCATCTTCTAAAACCAATAGTCTTCGTATGTTATTATTTAGCATTTTTTGAATTGCATCTTCAATAGATGTTGTTGGTTCAACCCATCTGAATTTGTATGACATTATTTCCGAAATTGGTGTATCAGATGCCTGTTTGTCTTCTGCTGCTAATTTACGAACAAAATCTTTCTCACTTAGAACCCCTATAGGTAATCCATCTTTTATTATCACAAGAAAACTAATGTCATTCTCTGAAATTATTTTGGCAGCATCTGCTGCATTTTTATCATCTTCAATAGTTATGACATCTTTACACATTATATCCCTAATTTGACCCATAATCACACTGTAGATTTTGTAAATAAAAAGATGATTACGTATGTGATAAATTTTATACCTCATATTTCAACAATTAGTGTGAAAGTCGGGGTTATCGTTTTTCCTGGCAGTAATTGTGATCGTGATATGTATCACGTCCTAACTGATGTGTTTAATCTAGATACCCAGTATTTTTGGCATGAAAAACATCTGCCAAAAAATATTGATGCTGTAGTTTTACCCGGAGGGTTTTCCTACGGTGATAGACTTCGTGCAGGAGTAATTGCCGCACATAGTCCAATTATTTCAGATATAAAAAAATTAGCAGAAAAAGGAATTCCAATTTTAGGTGTTTGTAACGGTTTTCAGATTTTGGTAGAATCTGGTTTATTACCAGGTGTACTTTTGAAAAATGATTCTTTGAATTTTATGTGTGAATGGACAAATTTAATTGTGAAAAATAATATGACACCATTTACCAATAAACTTGAACTTAATCAAAAAATCCCCATACCAATTGCAAATGGTGAGGGGCGATATTTTGTAGACAAACAAATGATTAAAAAACTTACAAAGAAAAACCAAATCGTTTTTTCATATGAGAATTATGTAAATGGATCAATGGGGCAAATTGCTGGAGTATGTAATGAAGATGGAAATGTTGTTGGTATGATGCCGCATCCTGAGCGTGCTGCAGAAAAAGAAATTAATCCAAATGATAACAAACCATCCACATTAATCTTTGAATCATTGATACAATCTATAGGAGCAAAAAATTGAGTCTACAAGAACATGAAATTAAGCATATCAAAAATACGCTAAAACGAAAACTAACTAAAACAGAATTACAGATCATTGCTGCAGAATGGTCAGAACATTGTTCATACAAGTCATCAAAGAAACATCTTAGGATGTTACCAACTACAGGTCCAAAAGTAATCAATGAGAAAGGATATGACTCTGGAGTTTTGGATGTTGGTGATGGCTATGTTGTAACAGTTCACATTGAAAGTCATAATCATCCTTCAGCCGTAGAACCATTTGGTGGTGCAGCAACAGGTGTTGGTGGAGTTATACGTGATATACTATCTGCTGGTACAAGACCGATTGCACTTTTTGATGGATTACGTTTCGGAGATATAAAAAATGACTTACATGCAAGATGGTTGTTTAAGAATGCAGTAACTGGGATTGCGGATTATGGGAATTGCTTAGGAGTTCCAACTATTGGAGGTGAGGTAGAGTTTGATAGATGTTACAAAAATTATGCATTAGTTGATGTAGCAGCTGTTGGGTTTGGAAAAAAAGAAAGACTGATAAAAAATCATGCAAGAACTGGAGATTTGGTTGTATTAATTGGAGGTTCAACTGGTCGTGATGGCATAGGCGGTTCACAATTTGCATCAGATTCATTGGAGAGTGAAGATAGATCAGCTATACAAATCCCTGACCCATTTATTGAAAAATTGATCATTGAAGCAATTCTAGAGGCAAGAGATGAAAAATGCATTAACGCAATGAAGGATTTAGGCGGTGGAGGTTTATCATGTGCAGTTTCAGAAACTGCAGAAAGTCTAGGGATTGGAATTGAATTAGATGTCGACAATGTTCATACTAGAGAATCAGGATTATTTCCAGATGAAGTAATGATATCAGAATCACAAGAAAGAATGCTTGTTATTACAAACAAGAAAAAAATAAAAAAACTAAAAGAAATTTGTAATAAATTTCGAATTAAGTGTTCAGTGATTGGTCGTGTGAAAAATGATAAAATGATGCATGTTAAACAAGGAAGAAAAACATTAGCACTACTTCCAGCAGATTTTGTTGCCCGTGCACCACTTCTTGATAGAAAAAAATCAAAACCAAAATATCTTCAAAAAATAAAAACTCACAAAAATTCAAAAAACATTTCAAATTATTCTAAAATAATTTTAAAGTTACTTTCTAGCCCAAATATTAGTAGTAAACATTGGGTGTTTAGACAATATGACCATGAAGTTGGTATCAGAACTGTAATAAAACCAGGTTTTGATGCATCTGTTCTTAGATTAGATAACGGAAAATATCTTTCTGTAAAAATTGATGGCAATCCAAAACATTGCTATCTTAATCCAAGGGATGGTGCAATTGGCTGCTTTGAAGAAGCGTGTAGAAATGTAGTTTGTACTGGCGCAGTGCCAATTGGAATGGTTGATCATCTTCAATTTGGAAATCCAGAGGATCCAGAAATTTTCTGGACATTTATGGAATCACTTGAAGGGCTGACTGATTTTGCAAAATTTCTTAAGATCCCATGTGTAGGTGGAAAAGTTAGCTTCTATAACGAAACACCATTAGGTCCAATCAAGCCCACTCCTTTGATAGGAGTTTTAGGAATAGCCAACAAAACTCCATTGCACCAAATGCCACCAAAATCTGGTGATTATCTAGTTATAGTTGGCAGTACAAAAAACGAACTTGGTGGCTCTGAGTATTTTGAATATATCGATGATTTTATTGGTGGCGTTTGCCCAACAGTTGATTTTAAGAGTTCAAAATTAAATATGTCAACCGTATTATCATTGATTAAACAGGATCTTGTAAAATCTGTTCATGATTGCGCTAAAGGTGGTTTATCAATTGCGTTGTCAGAAATATCAATTTTTGGTAATATTGGCTGTGAGATTGATATTGGAAAATCACCATCAGAAAAAAATCTTAATTCAGAACAACTACTATTTTCTGAATCACACTCCAGATATCTATTAGTTGTGACTCAGAAGAACATCAAAAAAATCAAACAGATTCTTTCAAAGAAAAAGAATTCCTTTGGTGTATTGGGAAGTTTTACTAGCGATCAAATTGACATTAAACACAAATCAAACTGTTTGGTAAAGATCAGTGTTAACACAGCAAAAAGAAAATATTTCAATGCGTTAAAGGAAATGTTAGATAATGGTTAAAGAAAATTGTGGGGTAGTAGGTATTTTTAGTAACGGTGATGGTAATGTTATTCCAATGGTTCTAGATGCATTGCGTGCATTACAACATCGTGGCCAAGAGGCATGGGGATTAGCGATTCCTAATAAGGCACCATTAAAAAGAATTGGTTTAGTTTCTGCATCTTCTAATGAATTTAAAAAAATTACTGAAGAGTATGCATCACATGCTGCTATTGGCCATGTAAGATATTCAACTGTAGGAAAAAGTGATCTTGAAAATGCTCAGCCTCTAAAAGTTAAAGATTTGTGTGTAGCACATAATGGAACAATTTCCAACGTGGAAGAATTATCTAATCTAGTGGGTGGCTGTACATTCACTCCACAAAATGCTAGTGACACTTTAATTGCAGCACAACGTCTAGTTTCATTAATCACTGAAAACGGTAAACTTGGAAGTGCATTGTCAATTTTAAAAAATGAGATGGTTGGCTCATATTGTTTTACTTTTCTTTCAGACTCTGATGCAGTTTATGCTGCACGTGATCCAAAAGGTTTCCGACCAATGGTTTTGGGTCACAAAGATCAGGATGATGTAAATATAGTTGCGTCTGAATCGTCTGCCTTATCTGCAATTGGTGCAAAATTAGTCAGAGACGTACTTCCTGGCGAATTAATAAAATTCAGTAATGATGGTTTAGAAACAGAAATGTTTTCTGATGATAAAAGTTGTGCTCACTGTTCATTTGAATTTACTTATTTTGCTCAACCGTCAAGTAAGATGGAAGGAAAAAATATCTACCTTGCAAGAAAAAGAATAGGTCAGTTTCTTGCAAAAAAATATCCATTAGACGATGCTGATCTTGTAATACCTGTTCCTGATTCGGCAAGACCTGCAGCACTGGGTTATGCTCAAGAACTTGGGATTCAATTTGATGAAGGGCTTCTTAAGGACCGTTATAGTAAGAAGGGACCGTTACGAAGTTTTATTGAACCACATCAAAGTGATCGTGTTGAAATTAATAGATGGATAATTCCTATCAGAGAAGTAATAGAGGGCAAGCATGTTGTTGTAATTGATGATAGTCTTGTACGCGGTACTAGTTCAAAAGCAATTATCAAAGCATTACGTCGTTCAGGTGCGCGAAAGATTAGTATGATGATTACATACCCACCAATTAAATTTCCATGTTATGCAGGAATTGATTTTCCATCACAAGAAGAACTTGCTACTTTTGTAGATGGAAAAGAGTGCACCGAGCAAGAGATGATTGAGAAAGTTAGAAATGATATTGGCGCTGACTTTTTAGGTTATAATGATGCAGAAAATCTAGCTAATGCAGTGGGAATACCAGTTGATTCAATGTGCTTTACATGTACAACTGGAAATTATGAACCACTAGGAATAACTCCCGAATTTAAAACCAGAAAAGAGATGAAAGGTGAATAGATGAATACTGCATATGTACTTGTTCAATGCAAAATTGCTCATGAAATGGAGATACTCAAAGCATTGTTAGATATTAATTGTGTTAAAGAGGCAAAAGGGACATTTGGGTATTATGATATTTTTGTTAAGATTCAAGCAGAAACAACTTCACTGATAGAAAATATTATTACGGCAAAAATCAGAACTATTCCCAATGTCACAGCAACAACTACATTATCTATAATACCAGAACAGGATCCTAGTAATGACTAAAGAAACACGTTCTATCGATAAAAAAGGATTCTCGAACAAATTTTTTGAGGATCTTGATAAAGAGCATGATAATGCAAAAATCATGGCTAAGCGTCAAAAAGAATTAAAAGAAAAACATAGAAAACCATACCAGAATTAGCTGGTTTTCTCACAGGAGGCAAAAAAACCAACTAATCAGGTTATCACTATTTACATAATTTATATAAAAAATTGATTCTGGACTTAAATACTAATTTTGTAAATATGATAGGATGAATCTTCGATGTACAACATGTGCACATGCATGCTGTGATCAAAAGAATTGTGGTTGTTCATGTCATAAGAAATCATTTCATAGAACAAATCAGGTTTTATCTAATGTTATGGATGTTATATCCAAACCAAAAATAAAATCTAGTAAAATAATGAATTTTACCTGGCATAGTAATATTCTTGGCTCAATGATGCGGTTAGAGTGAGAAATCTCTTAAACCAGTCATTTAATATTTTATTATGGGAAATTACAAATTTGTGATATTTGGTGTAATAGCATCTCTTGTCGGAATTTCAGTTGCAATATTTGGTGTTTTAACAATGGGAAATTTTTCACAAGAGACATATTCAATTTCTGTTGATCCTACAAAAGAAAAACAAACTCTCTTTATCATGGCAAGAGTTTCAATACAAAATACTGGAACCGGTTCATTGACAAATGTTCAGATTAATTATGGTGAAGGTGATAAAGACTATTTGGGAACATTAAAGCCAGGTCAGTTAATAATCGTCTCGCCACCACAAGATAACTCATTACAGTATGTGATAGTAAGTGCTGAGCCAGACATCTATGTTAGTAAAGTGTATAGAGAGCCAATTGGAATGCCAGGAATGATGGGGTCATAAATGAAATTTCTTACTTCTGGTAAAGTAAAGGATGTCTATGAGATAGATGATACTAATCTTTTATTCAAATTTAGTGACCGTGTTTCTGCATATGACGTTAAATTTCAAGATGAAATTCCACAAAAAGGCAAAGTTTTATGTAAATTTGCAGAGTTTTGGTTTGAAAACTTGGATGTACCGAATCATTTTGTTAAAACAAATTCTGATACAGAGATTATAGTTAAAAAAATGAAAATGCTTCCAATTGAATGCGTCGTACGTGGTTATTTCTATGGAAGTATTGTTTCAAGGTGGGAGAATGGTGAGGTATCACTACCAAATGATATCTCACCTGAATTAGCTGCAAAATTGTCAGAACCGATATTCGATCCTACAACAAAATCTACTCATGACGTTCCAGTAAATCGTGATGAGGTGATTGCACAGAATCTAGTTACACCAGAGGAGTTTGATTGGTTATCACACGAATCTATTCAAATTTATAAAAAAATGGCTACTATTGCAGAAAATGCAGGTTTTATTCTTGCTGATTTGAAACTAGAATTTGGAAAATTAGGTGATAAAATTACTTTAGGTGATTCAATTGGTCCAGATGAGTATCGATTGTGGCGTAAAGACTTGTATCAAGTTGGGAAAATCCAGGATGCATATGATAAACAGCTATTACGTGACTGGCTAACTGCTAATGGATATCAAAAACAGTTTGATGAAGCACGACAACGTGGTGAAGATCCAACTGCACCATCTATCCCATCTAAAATCATAGATAAGATGACTCAGCGTTATATCACTGCATATGAACGCACGACTGGTAAATCTCTATAACTTGATTTGTAATACATAATACAACACTAGAAACGTAAGACGTGGTAATTCTTATCTAAATCAAATGGCATGTTGATCTAATGGGATTATTTGGTGGTCAAAACCACAAGAAAGAGAAAGAGAAGAAATTTTGGTTTATTGCTCTAAAGAATAATGATGTGGTAAACAATCTAAAACAAGAACCAATCTTTGAAGATAAAAAACAGGCAGAAAAACATCTCTTACTATTACAAAATAGGTATCAATATGAGGGCAAATTGGTAGTATCTTCCATGAAATTTGACTATGAATCTATCAAAGGATATCAATCACAAGGCTTTAGATTTGTTTTCAAGTCATTATAGTGCACTTTTATTCACTCCAACTCGATTTTCTATTTGTATTAAATTCTAATATTCCTTTTTAGATGATATTCAACGTGTTTAATGGCACATTTACCAAAATCTCCAGAAATTCTGGCGTTTCTATATTTTTTATAGTGCTATTATTAAATTAGTAATGCTACTATATTATATGATTATGCTATCAAATAATTAGTAGTATAAAAAAATTAATGCTTTTGGACAAAAAAATATGATATTGTGAACTTTTAGCTTAGATTTTGAGATGGTGTTATATGTCAACATTACTGGAAAAACCGATATCAGTAAATCGAATACTTGTAACTAGCATTGATCATGCAAAGGCAATAGAAGACCCTGCCAGAGCAAAAATTGTACAAATGCTGTATAATAAAAATCTCAATGCCGAGCAAATTACCTTACAATTAAAAAAAGAAGGTTACAAAAAAGCAGTTACAACAACCAGGCATCACTTAGACATACTGAAAGAATCAGGTCTCATCGAAATTGTCAAAATTGAAGAGCGTAGAGGAGCAATTACAAAATTCTATGGAACATCAACAAAGTTACTAGATTATGAAACTCCAAAAGATTTTGATCAAAAATATTCTAGTTTGATAAAATCTACATCGTCTAAATTACAAAAAATTGTCAATACAATGTCCAAAAAAACTGGGAAGACTACCAAATCTAATACTAAGCGTGAATTTAATCAATATTTAATGATGGAAATAGTTAATCGTGCGATGACTAATGTTTTAGAGGGAAAACCCTAGGATACCTCTATAGTCATATTTCCTAGTGTTTTTGGATTTTGAAGTATTTTCACAAAATCTCTTGGAATATCACTTGATGCATTATCACAGTTTATCGCTATTGTTCTAGAACATGTAAATGCACTTTTTCGTAAAACAATATCTTTTGTATGTTTGAGAGACAATTTTTCTGACCCATTTCCCT
>CAYQPZ010000038.1:0-10994 GCA_964419505.1 uncultured Candidatus Nitrosopelagicus sp.
ACAGCTGCAAAATTAGTTCGATTTGGACTAGCAAACAAAGTGACAACAATTCGTTCCAAAACAATTCTACTCCATCCATTTTCAACAAACACATTAATGAATAAAGAAAAAAATGAAATTCGTTCTATTACTGCAGTTGATTGTTCATGGAATCGTGCTGAAAAAATGTTTGAAAAAAAATATTCTGGAATACCACGAAAACTTCCACCACTGTTAGCAGGTAATCCGGTAAATTATTCAAAAATAAACAAACTAACTACAGTTGAGGCTCTGGCGTCAGCAGCCTTTATTCTTGGTAATGAAGAATTATGTCATAATTTACTCGCAAAATTCAACTGGGGACACACGTTTTTAGAATTAAATGAGAACTTACTCAAGGATTATCAGAATGCCAAATCTGAGGATGATGTAAATTCTATAATTACTGAGTACGGATACAAAAAAGAATAGCAATGGACAAAACTTCACAATTATTCGACAGATGGGCAAAGACCGGAAGAGCCGAAGAAATGGAAAAGGGTCATGGAACAACTGTAAACAAGTTTTTAGACAAACTAACTTTCAACAATCCATTTAGGTTTCTAGATATTGGATGTGGTAATGGTTGGGTTGTACGTAAAATTTCACAGTTGCCTAACTGTAGAAAGGCGATTGGAATTGACAAAAGCAAGACAATGATAAAAAAAGCAAAAGAAAAAAAAATATCAGAAAACGAATTCTATTTTACAACAGATTTAGAGTCATGGAAGTATACTGGAAAGTTTGATATAGTTTTTTCAATGGAGTCGTTATACTATTCTGTTCCAATGGAGCATGCACTAAAAAAAGTCTATACATTGTTAAAAAAACAAGGTGTATTTTATTGTGGAACAGATTTCTACAAAGATAATACACTTACCACAAGATGGACAAAAGATATGGAAGTGCCAATGGATCTTCGCTCTGAAAAAGAATGGAAAAATATGTTCAGAAAAATTGGATTTAGTACTACAGTAAAACATGTGTTAGATACAAAAAATAAATCAAAGTGGAAAAGGGAGTTTGGAACTTTGTTTGTGATAGGTAAGAAATTATGATTTTATTTTCATTTTTTCTTTAACACAAACGCGATTAAACCAATTATGATAAGAATTATGATAAGAATTATGATCACTACTGGTATTGTGTAGTCATTTTCTTGCGCATTCAAGGAATTGGTAGAAATTGTAGGTTCTGGAAATGACGAGTTAGATTCAACAACTAGAAAGCTTGTTGAAAATTCGTATGGCTTTAATACATCACTAGATGCAGCGAAAATTTTTAATGTATTAGTGCCAAGTGTTAAATTTTCAATAGATTCATTTTCTAATGTTATTATGGCATGATTATCAATAACCTCTTTAATTCCAGACGTAATGATTTCTCCATGTGCATTAGAAACGAAATAATGTATTTCTGTTGAATTCTTCACTTTAACTGGAATATCTAACTTAATTCCTTTTTCTACAATCTTTTCCATACTAACAGATTCAATTGTAGGGAATTTTGCCTGTTCAAACTCTTTCCACACTCCCTGTGTTAACGGATATTCTATAGAGTCAAATGACTTTATGGTAATGCTTCTGGAATCAGGTGAATATCCTTGTAGGTAGAATGGACCATTACTAATTACAGCATGCCCATATTTTTCTACCCAATCAATTGATGACTGATATCTACTTGTATGGAAATCTGAAATCTGATTGAATTCAGTTAGGGCATCAGGAATAAATTTGGACGACCTAAATTCCTCTAACTGATTTTGAACAAGTCTTGCATCATTTGGGATAATTAATGACAGCCAATTCACATTTTTACTAATAGACTCGGAGCGTGAGAAAGAAGTTTTTCCATCAACCACTAATTTTTCCATTGCAGCCATAATTTCCCATGGCATACTACTCCATGGACTAGTCCATGATGCAATTTCTCCTTCGTCAAAATGCCAATAATCAGTATACACCTCAATGGTATCACTATCAATCGGTTTTATTCCAACCAGTGTCTTAGCAGTTTGAGCTGCTTGTGGTGAATAATCTGGATCAAATGTTTTATCGTTTTCATCTTTTTCAGAACCCCATTCCAGCAAAAAATATGTTGAATAGATAATATCATTCATATCCATTTGTTGCCCATTATGCCATTCACCAAATTTTAGATCAAATGTAGCCTTACTTGTTGCAAAAGTGTTTGGTCCAACATCTTTCCAATTTTTAGACTTTGAATCCCAAATAATGGCATCTGCTGGCACATCGACAACTGATTGAGAGCCATTTGTTTCAATTTGCCAATCTGTTCTAATTGGGAAAATCTTTCCACTAAAAGGATGTCCTGTAAGGCTAGGATCAAACAGTGTAAACCATATCTGTGTACTATATGTATCGGTTAATCCAGCAACTGGATTCCATGCACCTTGGTAAATTTGTTTTACACCAATTCTAATACTTTCATCTGGGTGTTGCACATTTATTGATGTGAATCTACTTGGAACACCAGCACCTAATGCGTTAATTACACCACTAACATTCTCATTACTAACATACTGATCAACTTTACTAGCAAGAAATATTCTTACTGATTCATTTACACCTTCTCGTGTTGCCTCTTTGATTAACATGATTCTTTCTTCGGCGGTCTCTGACTCTCCAGCGTATATCCTCTGTGTTATCTCATCAAGATAGTCATTCTGGTAGTTCCAATAAGATGGGTTGTTGTTTCCAGGCATGTTTGAAAACCAAGGAGAATACATCTGAGCCACTGCAACAGAATCATACCTAGTAAATCCTGAACTACCCCATCCCTCTGTGTAAAGATGCCACTTTTGCTCTGCAGGATCTGAGCCATACACCAACACAAATGCTTTATTCAGATCACCAAATTCCTTTTCCACAATAAACCCAATAGATTCTAGTTTTGATGATAAGATCTCACCAATAGCCTTTCTAGCGGGGTCATCACTTCTAATAAAAAATGTAATCACTATTGGTTCGTCTTCATAATGCCATATGTCATTGATTTTTTGCGCACCAATATTTTCCAACTTTTCAGTGATTATCTGATTAGCAAGATTTGGATTATAGCGAAATTGAAATGATTCTAGTACGTCTATTATTCCTAAATAATCGGCAGAAAATATTCCATAGTTTGAAATCATTGGTGCACCATATCCACCAAGCAATTCATTCACTATCAAATTCCTATCAACAAGATAATTCATTGCATATCTTATCTCTCTTATAGAGAATGGATTGAATTCACCAGAATCTGTTGGATTCAGAAGTATACTGAAGTATCCACCAGTTGATTCAAAAACTTGAAGATTTTTACGGGAATCTGAATCTTTCAGCCGATCTGATGAGACTCTATAAAAATACAAATCAAGATTTCCATTCCTTACCTCCTCAAGTGCTGTATTTTCATCAAGATATTGAACAAAGCGTATTTCGTCTACGAAAGTTCCCTTTTCAGCAAATGCAGATGGGAAGACGGAAAATAAAAGAAAGCATGATAGAAAAATTTTGATTTTGTTCAATTGTTTCATAACTGGTTAACAGTCGGTAAATTTTAGGCTTTTAATACTAATTTCAAATACCATTGTAATATTGCATCACAAGTTGATCATTAAAGGCATAAGAGCAATAATTTCCGGTGGCATATCAGAACTTGATTTTTCTGCAGCTTCAGAATTGGATGACTTTTCAGCCAAAGAATTACTCCGCATTTTTGTTCAGAATGGAATAGGAAAATTTGATGAAAATATTGTAAAATTTCAAAATAGTGATAAGATTCATGCATCAATTTTTGCAATAACTAATGGAGCATCTATCGAAGAGGTCTCAGAATTTCTGAGTTGGCAAGATTTTGAAGAATTGGTAAGTCGCATTCTAGAGGAAAATGGCTTTCAGGTACAGAAAAATTTGATATTGACAAAACCACGAATGGAGATTGATGTTGTTGGAATAAAACTTGGAATTGCAATACTAATTGATTGTAAACACTGGAAGAGAATGAGTAAATCTGCTTTAAATGATATAGTAGATAAGCAAACTGAACGCGTCAAAAGTTATGTAAAAAAGACAGAGTCAATGTCAGCAGTACCAGTCATTGTGACATTACATCAAGAAAAAGTTAGTTTTGTAAACCAAGTACCAATTGTACCAATAATACAACTATCCTCATTTTTAGATGAATTCTATGGGAATCTAGATAAAATGAAATCTATAGGAAAATAGACATTGCAAATAGACCTGCATCTGCAAGTAAGAAAACTTTTGTTATCTTCATTGATTTATTCATAGACTTTAGATAATCGGAGTAGATATCAGAGCCCATTACTTTGACATCACTCTGGTTTTCTAAAATCTCAAATCGCCCCTCTTTGATTTGTTGTTCTGCTTTTTGCGCTAATTCTAGATACCAGTTTGCAAGTTGATCTGGTTTTGAAATTATTCCTAGCTGAAAGTATCCATTTCTGTTTCTTGCACCATCTGCAGTAAAGTGTGTGTCAGATGTACAAATCTCAATTAATTCATAGTCTATGTTTGAAAAATGCTTTACAATCTGTTCTCTCACACCGTTTTCCATATTATTAGCATCCGCCCAACCAACAAAGTACTTTTTACCATTTAACTCAAGACATAAAACTGCAATTCCACCCATTGCAATGTCTGCTTTACTAATATTCATCTCATCTGAATTTGCATACCCAAATTTGAAAGGAAAACTTTGTTTTGTTTTTAATGTGTCTAGTGTAGATTTTGCAGCAATCAACAAATCTTCCGAGTCTTCTTTTGATATTTCATCACCCATTGCATTATGAGTATCAACAATCAATACCTGCTCAAAATTTCTATTCTTAGCGAATTGCTCTATCTCTGTTCTTACATACATTGTTAAATCTTCCATTCCATGAGGTGAAAGCGATAAAAAGAGAAGTGCTGTTTTATCAAATAAAAGTCCGGCAGCTCTTGCTTTGTTAATCTGAACAGTTACAGGCTCTGTACAGCCAATGCCATTTCGTAATACTTGACTGTCGGTTATACTTTCTAGATAATTTTTGACTTCTTGCTGACTTGGTAGATTAAGATCGTGATTTGAGATACTATGCATGACCATTGCAGTTGAATCCATATTCTTGAAAATTAGATATGGGATATTACTTCCACCAACAGGATGAAATGGGCCAGGATGAACATCAGGCAGTACCATGCTAAAATTTACCTGTTTATCAGATGATTGAAATTTGATTTGTGATGTTGTGACAGTAGAAGGTTTTGCCTTACGTTCAATTATCTGTTCCATCTCTGTAGGATCATTTTTTGATGCAGACGTTACATATGCTTGAATTAATTCATGTGTGCTATCAACCTGAGGTCTTCCTGCTCTATCTGTGAAATAACTCCATCCTGTTGCTAATCCTAAAAATGCTGCACCAAATAACAATGCCATTGGATTAGTTAGTGAATCAAACCACATATCATAGGGGATTAAAACAAGATACATTGCTACTGGCTGTATGAATGCTACAGCCCATGCTTTCTTTAAACTTGCACCAAGAATTGTAGTAAATATTCCAATTCTAAAACTAGCAAAGACAAACATACCAATTGTAACATAAAATAAATCTAAATTTTCCTTTCCAAATAATATCATAGCACCGAATCCAATAAGTACACTCACAAAAAATAGTGCATTGCCAAAAAGCGAAACATGTAATGACTTTGAATATTCTTTATGTCTTGAAAATAAGATATCTAGAAACTGCGTGCCTACTAATGCAGCAATTACACCAAGTATAGGAAGAATGATATCATTTGTTTGTAGATATGTTGCAGTTGTGAATGCAGTCATAATTCCTGCTAAAGCTATTGATATTACTAGGGAGATGTAATGTGATGAAGGATTAAGTAGTGTTAGCGAATAACGCTTTTGAATTTTACTAACATCATCTTGCTCGGACATGTGAATCAGGGTATGAATAATTTGTCAATTGCCCAAGAAACTATAATTAAACTAATTGGAACTATAACGACTATCTTAGGTGACACTTTAACTCCTTTCGTCTCATCTTCAAAGAATCTTAAAAGACCAGCACTAGATGCAGGTAATGGATTACTTTTTTTCTCAGCCAATGAATCAAACACTAGGAATTTACCATAAAAACTTTTGGCTAGTTTTTCATCTTTTTGATTATTTCTACTAATGAAGTAATAGATCTTAGTATTGATTCTTGCTTTTCATGATTGGTTTCTAGTGTTAACTCGTCTGTCAATTTCTCAAGTTTTTCCTCCAATTTTGTTAATGCATTAGAATCTTTTTGGGGTTGTTTATCAGATGTAATCATCTCATGATCGTTTTCTGGCTTTTTTCCACAATTCACACATAATGCATTACCATCTTTCATAACGCGTACTCCTTTACAATATGGGCATGGTTCACTAAGTAGTGTGGCTCCATTCAAAAGCATTTCTGCGGCTTTTTTAGTAAGTTCATCAGACATGTCTGTACATCTCACAGGAGTTAAAAAATTATATTTTACTATTTCACTAAGGCTTAATAGTGTGTGCCCATAAAAGATTTCGAACTAATGGCGGTTATTTGTAATACTTGTGGACTTCCTGACGATTTATGTGCTTGTGTTGATTTAAACAAAGATAGTAATCACATAATTGTTAGATTAGAAACTAGACGTTTTAAAAAAAAGGGTACAATGATTGATGGACTTGATCCAAAAATCAATAATCTAGAAAGTATTGCAAAAGAATTGAAAAGCAAGTATGCATGTGGCGGTACAGCTAAAGAAGGATATATTTTCCTACAAGGTGATCACCGTGATACCATAAAAGAAACTCTAGTAGATCTTGGTTTTCCTGAGGATGTAATAGAACTTCATTAGAATCATCGTGCCAAATTTAAATAATATTTTATATGGTTGTGGAATTCCATTATCAGCTCTTGTTTCAGTAATTTTTGGAATGATGATATTGTCATTTCCACTTGGAACTTATACTGTTTTTAATTCTAATATTGGTGATGATATAGATTATAATTTTCCATTAGATCAATTTGATATTTTTATTGCAGGTCTTAATTTAGGAATACCACTTGAATTTGAAATAGGTGACATGTTCATCATATTTTGGAGCATATTTGTTATACTCTTTGTTATTACAGTTCTTGGACCCAAAAATAATTTTTTTAAATCTATAAATCATCTTTTAACGAAAGGAAAAACCAACACAGATACAAACTATCTTGTTAATATAATAAAATGGTTCTCAATCATTGTTGTAATATCTGGAATCATAAATTTTATCCAGGAAAGTTTTGGAATTTCAACACTCCCTCCAGACTACGTAAATGATTTAACCTTGTTTTTAGCCATAACTATTTCACCAATTACTGAAGAGATTGGATTTAGGGTCATGCTTATTGGAATTCCACTTTTTTTAATATTTGCACACAAGTCATCAATCAAGTTTTTTTTCACTACACTTTGGCATCCATACAACAACCTACACATAATGCAGAATAGACGTGTAATTGGTATAATTATAGCAGTTGGATTATTTTTTGGATTAGCACACATTATTTCCGGTGAACCATGGAGTGAGGGAAAGTTTGCACAAGCAGCAATAAGTGGAATAATAATTGGCTGGGTTTATTATCGATATGGATTAATCTCTGCAGTACTTGTCCACTGGGCAACAAATTATTTCATATATTCATACATATTTTTTATTTCTGATCTGAATCAGGTTTCCATCCATAATGCTCTATCACATTCAATGATTGGAACACTTGAAATTATCCTAGTCGTCACTGGAATCCTATCAATTGTTATGATTGTATTAAATTATTTTAATATAAAAGACCAGAAGAAATTAAGCCAATAGTTAATCATTGATTGAAAATTTCTTTGAACTTGTCGCAAAATGAGGGCTTGACATTCTGCTTGATGATGTAATTTATGTCCTCAATACTATCAACATCAATCATAATTCTGTGAATTAATGCTAGGGAATACATCATTTTAGCAGTTTTGATGGGCTCAAACTGGAATTTGTAGCTTCCCTCATCATATCTTGTTTTCATATTTGGAATTGGTGTTCTCACTAGCGCATTTGTTCCATCAAAACGTCTGGATGGAACAATTATTGCATTTTCTTTACTTTGAAACATCCTGATTAAATTATCCAAATCACTTGGAAATATGAGTGGAATATCTTGTGGGATTACCACAGAACATGAAAAATCATTTTGTGCTAGAAATTCATTTGCTAAAGAAACGGCATTATTAACTCCTGATTCATCTTCGTCGATAATTTCAATACAATTAAATTTTTTTCCAATATAAAATGCAGATTCATCTCTTGAAACCAGTATCACGTCATCAATTAATTTTGTCTCTCTAACTACATGTAAAATCTCTTCTAGCATTATTTCACAAAGATCTTGTACTTTAGATGTGGAAATTTTTAATCTAGATTTAGATCTGGAAAATGATTTGACTGGAATAATAACTGAGGTTTTCAAATTATTGTTTAACTTGCTTTAAAATAAATGCTGCAAGTGCTTGTTCAGCCATTTTATTTTGCATTCTTAATTTTGTATCAAACACTTTTAGATCAAGACTTTCAATTTTATTTTTAAACGCAACATCTTTTGTATCAATAACTATTTTTGAGCAGACATCTGCATACATTTGTGCAATACCAAACGCACTAACCTCAATTCCTGCAGCCTTCATATATTCGGCAGCAGGACCACTAAATGCTTTATCACCAATAATAGGACTTACTGCTACAACTTTTCTTTTATTTTTGCTTAGTTCTTTTCTAATACCCTTGATGTTTATCATTGGGCCAATACTTGTGAGTGGATTTCCGGGTGCAATAATTACTAACTCTGAATCTTGTATTGCATTGATTGCTGATGGAAGAGGTCTTGCTTTGTCAGCACCAATGTACTCAATTCCCTCTATTGGTCCTTTGCCTCTGTGCTTTACCCAGAATTCTTGTAGATGAAGACTTTCACCATTTGAGGTTATTCTTGTTTCTAGTATATTGTCTGTAATTGGGAAAACTTTAGTCTCAATTGCAAATCTTTCACACATCCATTGTGTAATGTCAGAAAGATTTTTTCCATTCTTCAGCATATTTGTTCTAATCAAATGTGTTGCAGCATCTCTATCTCCAATTCTGAACCAGTTCTCTTCACCAAGAATTTCCATCTGCCTTAAGAATCCAAATGTATCTTTTTTTATTCCCCAACCTTTTTCATAATCTAATAGATCTGATAAACCATAAATTATTGTATCAATATCTGGGCAAATATATAATCCATATAACCAATAGTTATCTCCAACATTACTAATCACATTGACATCAGTTTCATGTGCTGTGATACCCCTAACGAGTTTCACAGAACCTGTACCACCAGCCAAAATTGTTATCATAAATTATTTATACCGATTTGTTCAATACGTTGACTACATATTACTTTTTCAAATTTTATGAAAATAAAAGACGACGTTTTATGAATAGATTATTATATCATATTAAAAGAAAAAACTCGTGTTTCGTGTAGCTATTTTAACAGTATCAATTGCTGCAATAATGCTCTGTGGTTTGATAACTCCAGTTGATGCAGCACAAATGACTTTTAGGACATTTTCGAATTCAGGTGTTAGTGAAGATGTAGAAATAAAGTTCCAAAGATCGGTAATCCTCAACTATGATGATGGTGGACAATTGGCTGATCAACTTAGAGGTCTAAAAGTAACCAAAACATTTTCTGCAGACTCTAGTGATCCTGGAGTGAATGAACTTCGTGATAGGATGAATTATTACTTGAAAAACATTGCGTACAGTGATGCGGCAATCACCGATGTAAAAATTGATTATGACACAACACTTACTGGTCGTGGACTAAATACATCAATTGACTACAAAGTCATCTTGACATTATCAATTACTAACCATATAATTCGAGACTTTTCAGGAAGCAGTGCAGGATTAATTGACATGGACTGGAGAGGAGTTTCAGTTGATGGACCTGTTGAAATCAATGTAAGAGGAGTTGTTAATGAAATCAATCTTCCAATCTCGTTTATTGCTGATGCTTCACCTGCATTATATTCTGCAGTGCAAGGAACAGATGCTGCAGCAATTCTAAACACACCACTCATGGATGCAAGTGGAATCAAGGCTCAACCACTCGGTAACTGGCACTTTTTGTTTGACCCAACAGGAATCAATGTAGATGCTTCTCAATTTGGAATGTCAGAAGAGCTCGCAGGACTTGTATGGTCTTCATACACAATGGGTGAAAGTAGTTTGAGAGAAGGAATTCAAACTGAGAAAGAACAAGCGGCAACATTTACCACCGATAAAACTTATGATCTTAGAACAATAGAATCTGCAGATGCAGCAAACGTTTTCGTTGCAGGATTTGCAAACGTTGATGAATTATCAGGCAGTGAAGTGTTTGGTTTTAGCCCAACAGCACCAGAAGGATTTGCAACAACATCAACTGGTGGATTTCCAATGATGATCATCTATGGGATGGCTGGAATGGCAGCAGTTGTAGGTGGTGCGGTGTTTATCATTAGTGAAAAGAAACGAAAGAAAGACTTAGGAAATGTTCAACAAACAGGTATTGATCCTTCGAATCTTAGATCTGCAGGAACAAGTGCCGGTTCTGGCGGTTACCAAACCAATAGAGGTGAATCATATCTTGCTGGTGAGGAATATGCCCAACACAGAAGTGTTTATGATAGTCCTCAAGTTGAAGAAAAGACTGCACCAGCAGAAGAGAAAAAAGAGTCAACTAAAGGTTCCATGCCAAAAGGCTGGAAACCAGAATAGTGCGTGCTGGCCGTAACCCTCTTTCTGTTCTAGACGATATTTCGCTTTGCAGCCTACCTGAACCAGATGCAGAATTCTATAGTTCTGTTTGGCTTTGCTCCTTGTGGG
>CAYQPZ010000039.1:0-10012 GCA_964419505.1 uncultured Candidatus Nitrosopelagicus sp.
TTCCAAAATCAGACATTACAGCCTCCCTTACCGCCGGGCTTGGAATGTTTTCACTAGCTATCAGAGGAATCGAATTTTCGAACCATTTGTGATGTGTTTCAAGACTGGAAAACACCTTTTCATATGCATCTTTAGCATAATCAGTCATGTAATTTAGCCTTATTTTCCTAATTTAAGACCAGCGATCTTTTTTGTAAATCTGCCTAAATCTAAAAACTAAGGTATAAATTTAGAAAATCGAGTTTTTGTAATATGGCAGCACAAGCAACCAAAGCCAATATGCCAGTAGTTATACTGAAAGACGGTGCCGAACAGTCAAAAGGTAGAGATGCTCAAAAAAACAACATTGCTGCAGCTAAAATAATTGCTGAGATCGTTCATACAAGTTTAGGTCCAAGAGGAATGGATAAAATGTTAGTTGATTCACTTGGTGATGTCACAATCACAAATGATGGTGCGACAATTCTAAAAGAAATTGACGTTCAACATCCAGCTGCTAAAATGTTGGTTGAAATTGCTAAAACAACTGATAATGAGGTCGGCGATGGAACAACATCTGCAGTGATTCTTGCAGGCGCATTACTTGAACATGCAGAATCACTAATAATACAAGATGTTCATCCAACAATAATTGTTGATGGTTATAGAAAAGCTGCTAAAAAAGCAAAACAATTTTTAGATGGCATTGCAGAAAAAATACCAGCAAACGACAAATCATCACTACTCAAAATTGCAAAGACTTCAATGCAAACAAAACTAGTCCGAAAGGACTCTGAAAAATTAGCTGAGATGGTTGTTAAAGCAGTATTGTCTGTAGCAGAAAAAAATAATGAAAAATATACAGTTGACATTGATGATATTAAAGTAGAAAAGAAATCAGGCAGTTCAATCAACGACTCTGCTATTATTCAAGGCATTGTACTAGACAAAGAAATTATTCATTCTGGAATGCCTAAGAAAGTCACAGATGGCAAGATTGCACTTGTTAATACTGCACTTGAAATTAATAAAACAGAGACTGATGCTAAAATTAATATTTCAAACCCACAACAAATGAAATCATTTTTGGATGAAGAAAATAGAATGCTAAAAACAATGGTTGACAAAGTAATTGGTTCTGGAGCAACTGTAGTATTATGCCAAAAAGGAGTTGATGATATGGCACAACATTATCTTGCAAAGGCAGGAGTTTTGGCTGTAAGACGCGTTAAAGAAAGTGATATGGCAAAACTTGCAAAAGCTACAGGCGCAAGAATAGTAAATAATCTAGATGATTTATTTGAAAAAGATTTAGGTTCTGCAGAATTAATTGAAGAGAAAAAAATTGAAGAGGATAAATGGGTTTTTGTAGAAGGATGTAAACATCCAAAATCTGTCACTCTACTGTTACGTGCAGGCTCGCAAAGAGTTGTTGATGAAGTGGAACGTTCAATCCATGACTCATTAATGGTTGTTAGAGACGTAATGGAACATCCATCAATTGTAGCTGGTGGTGGTTCACCTGAAACATTTGCTGCAACTAAAATACGAAGTTGGGCTAAATCATTAGAAGGTCGTGAACAGTTAGCAGCTGAGAAATTTGCAGATGCATTAGAGGCAATTCCTTTAGCTCTTGCAGAAAATGCTGGAATGGATCCAATTGACACATTAACAAATCTACGCTCAAAACAAATCAAAGGCGAGAAATGGACTGGAATTGATGTTATGAAGGCAAAAGTTGGAAATATGCAAACAAGTGATATTATTGAACCATTAGCAGTTAAACAACAAATTGTTTCTGCTGCGTCAGAGGCTGCATGTATGATTCTTAGAATTGATGATGTTATCGCCACTGCAAAATCTGCCGGTCCACCACCAGGTGCTGAAGGTGGAATGCCACCAGGAATGGGTGGAATGCCACCAGGAATGGGTGGAATGGGTGGAATGCCAGACATGGGCGGAATGATGTAATTATTTAGTAAATCTTTAAACAAAACACTTTTTGAAATAATTTAAGTTGGCAAGATTTAGAAAGAATAAATTTTTCAAAAAGAAAAATTCCCAAACTCAACCTGAAATTTTCAAAAATACTGAAAAACCAGAATTGGAAACCGCACTAGTCGAAGAACGTACTTCTATCAGCAATACACCTCCAGAAAAATCATGGATTAAATCTGGCATAAAATATGTTTACATTATAGCTATTGCAGCACTTGCATGTGGAATATTTACACCTTTTACAACTGGTGCAGAATTAGAGACTGTAATTTTTGGCATATTGATTTTATTAATTGGACTCGGTGGTGGAATCTTAATTTTTATAGGAAATCAGCGAGAGAGCCATTCCAAAATTTTTGTTTTAATAGGATTGACTTTCATAACCATTTCACTTTTCTTAATGTTTGTGATAGCAAAAGGTATTATCATTTAGTTGGATTTTGTTCCAAATTTGAAATCTTAGAAACTACTTCATCATGGACAAATCCATTTGTCACCAAAAGACCATTTTCATGATTTACAATATTAGTGTTATAGACAAGCTCGTTTCCCGTAACATCAGTTATTTTTCCACCAGCCTCAGAAATTATACAATATGAGGCACAGGTGTCCCACTGTTTCATTTTATTTGTGGTAGTCAAGTAAACATCGGCCATGCCAGATGAGATTTCCATCACCTTAAGCGAACTGCCTATACTGGCGGTATGAGTTATTTTCAAATGATCAAGAATTTTCTTTTCTCTATCAGATAAATGATGTCTGCTTACTAGAGCAAGACAGTCCTCAAGATTTTGTGTTTCTCTGACTGAAATCACCTCCCAAACACACTCCTCTGTTGTGTCAGAATGGGAACAAAATGCACCCATTCCTCTTTCTGCATAATACAATTTTTGTTTGGTAGGCCAGTAAATCAATCCCATAACAGGAATATGATTTTCAACCAACCCAATCATTATCGTAAACTCACCAGTACGATTTACAAAATCAGTAGTTCCATCAAGTGGATCAACAATCCAAATTTTATCACTGTTTAGTCTGGATTTATCATCTACATCTTCTTCTGACAAAATGGGAATTCCAGTTTTTTCCAAAGCGGCTCTGATTATTTTATTACTCTCTAAATCCGCTTTTGTAATTGGAGAGTCATCATCTTTTTTACCAACTTCAAAATCGCTTTCATAAATTTCTCTAACCCTCTCACCAGCCTCAATAATTGTGTCAATCACAGATTCAATACCTGAGACTTTTGAGGAGATTGGAAGAGTTTTCATTTTATGCATTACGTGTAAGTTCTGGCTTTAATATCCACGCTACAGCTAAAGCAACGAATGGTATTGATACGAAAGCAATCATTTGGAGAATAACTGTCAGTTGTGGTTTTGCAACATCTGGATCCGCAATAATCCATGGTAGAGGAAGTGTGACAATAAACCAAATACCACCTAATAGACTAATAATCTCAACCTTTCTCTTTGTTTTCGGATTCATTCTACATACACACTCTGTTTTTCTTAGAATTTAATTCCAAAGGTCCATCGGCGGTTTACCACATAATTTATGGCACCAGCAATTATAATTCCTATTCCTGCGGCATGTATGTAATACAGTGCGATATTTTCTACCAAGACATATGTAATTCCAAGTTGAATTCCCATTCCAATGATGCTAACCACTAGAAATTTAACATACATTACACTATTCCTCTGATCCTCAATTGAATCACTGAAAGTCCAAAATCGATTAAACAAAAAATTTGATGATATTGAAATCGAGATGGCAATTACCTGTGATGCTATATACCAAAACCCTACAAAATCTGTGAGGATAAATAATATTCCAAGATTAACTAAAACTCCAGAGGCTCCTACGGAATAGTACTTTATTGCATGTTTAGCAAAGAGCGAAAACCCACCAATCTTTTTTCCACCATCAACTGTCATAATTTGCTTGAAACTACCTTGTATTATTATCAAACTATTCCTCATACCATTTTTTTCATAAATTTCAAGTTTTTTTAGAAAAAATTCACGATTTATTTAAATATTTTAAAACCGTACTAGGTTTGATGCTTAAGGTTGTAAAACCTATCGACTAAAGCAGCTTGGCTCTGTAAAACCATGATATGAGTTGGCTAAAATGCCTACAAGAGAGGTGTTCTCTCAGTGTTTTACGAAAGGGTCAAGCCAACATTTTAAATGCTGATTCTTGATAGTGATATGCTGACTGAGCCTTCCAAATTACCAAACCGCTCAACTGTAATATCATAATTGCAAGTTTTCTGATTTGGGCATTGTTGATTTGAAATCACCACATTTTCTTTCCCGATATATTCCCACGTATAGTATTTTGAGATTCCAGTATCTACCAATGTTTTCTCCAAAACAAACAATTCAGAGAAAACCATTACTCCCTGTCCAGACCAAACAACAGAGATTTTTAGACGTTCTGGCGAATCTCCCATAGGCACAAACTCAAATTTGTATGGAACATTTCTTTCTAATGTAACTGGAGAAGATTTGTGAAGACTAACATTAGCAAATTCAGGTCCAGCTATACGCTTACTCCATACCTCTGAGTTTGGGCGTTTCTCATCTACGGAATATTCAGGATTAATCTGGGCTCCAGCAGCAACCAAGCCTATGATAGTTGCTAGTATGATACCTCCAATTATGGACTTCTTACGCACAGAATTCATGACATCTACTAGTAAATTTAGTCATCGAAGTTGAATGATTTGTTAACCATTATTCACACCTGAAATTAACTACATATTTCAAAACATCAGGCATGGGAAACTTCCAAGACAAGTGGTCAAGACCTGCAAAACAGGGATTTATGGAAAAACTCACTGATACAGTAAAACCAAAAGGTTCACTAAAACCAAGAGTAGAAACTGCCGTTAAAAGACTTCAAGCACAGATTGCAAAAATGGACGGTATGGTTAACAAACTAAAACAGAGAGACCAGGAAATTTTTCAGAAAATTGTTGTAGCAACACAACAACATGACACTTATTCCAGTAAGGTATTATCAAACGAATTAGTTGAAGTTAGAAAGGTAGGTAAAATTTTAGGAAACGCAAAGATGGGTTTAGAGAGGATTGAATTACGATTAACAACATTCCACGACCTTGGTGATACCGTGGTCACATTAATGCCAACAATCGGACTCATGAACGGTCTAAAGGGCTCACTAGTCAAATTCATGCCTGGTGCAGACCAAGAGATTGGAAGAATGACTGAGATGTTAGGCGGACTAATGACAGACACATTCAGTAGCAGTGAATCAACATTCGGCGCTGATGAATCAACGAACTCAGAATCAGAAGGCATTCTCGCAGAGGCAGCAGCAGTCGCAGAATCACAATCTGGCGATAAATTCCCATCAGTTCCTACAATGGATCTACCTGGAATTCCAAGTACTGAATCAAAGTTTATGTAAAATTTAGAATCTATAAATTCGAGGTTTTTGTACGCGATTCTTTAAAACTCTTAATCCTACTTCCCTCATCATCTACAACTCGATCAATTCCAGCTAATTTATCTCGTAAACTTGTGATGAGCCCGCCAACCTCATCTGCTTCTCTTTCTACAGCAGATCGCTTATCTGTTAATTTTTGAATTCCCTGTGTCTCCTCATCAATGTAATCATTAACTTTCATCAATTTTTCCTTCAGATTTTTTATATCTACAGATTCCTCTTCAATATCCTTTTCCAACCCAGTTCGTTTCTCTTTTAGATTGGAAATCATCATTCCAACATAATCAATTGCCTCTTCCAGTTTGGCTCGTTTATCCATCAATGATGAGATTCCAATATCGCTACTGGACGATGTTGATTGTTGGACTTTATCTTGCGCCTCATTTAACCCAGAACCATATTCATTTTCAGGCAGAGATTCAACAGATTCAGACTGTGTGGTTTCAGCCTCACCTTCTTCATAGACTGGACGTTCTTCTACTATTTCCGAACCCTCCGAATCATCATCCTTCAGTCTATCAAACAATCCCGTCATAAATTGAATTGAAATACCTCAAATAAAAAGCTGAACGATTATTCTTGTTAATTTAATGGATTTTTTATGTGTAAGAAAATCCATATTTTTCTAGTTATTTTGCGAAAATCATCAATTTTCAAATTTTTTTATTCCAAATTACCTGTTCCGCTATGCGTTCCGCCATGCCGTTTCAAAATGTTCCTCATAAAGCTAGGGATTCTATACATACCATGTCAAAACAACAATACAGATCCGAGATGGGGATAATGGGAGACATACTGGATGTTACCCTGAATGGTGGTCAACAAGGCGTAATTGTGTCTGCGATTTCAAGACGCGCTAATCTATCTCACTATGCAGTTCTAGACAAGTGTGACAAACTGGTTGAGGCTGGATTAGTTGAGACAAAAAGAGACGAAAGAAACCGAAAATTCAGCATAACTGAAAAAGGTCTTGAATTCTTTCAGGAGTTCAAAACATTCAGAGATCTTCTAGAATCCATGAATCTAAGGTATTAGAAATGTACCAAACGTCAGCGGGTTGTAGGCGAAAAAAAGATTTTAGCGGTGATGGAATCCTTTTAAGCCCTACCGAAGCCCTGACAACAATGACGCTCGTACCAATAGCGGCCTTCGTCCTAATTCTGCTTGCTATATCGGTACCATTACAAAACTCGTTTGGCTCAAATCGAACCCTTGATTTTTCTCTTTTTCCAGATGGGTCGGCACATGTTTTTTATGAATTAGAATCAGATCCATTTTTTCCAGACACACAAGTGACAGTGTTTGGTGATTTAATTGAGAATTTGGTTGTAGAAGACGAAAATGGATTTCTTCTAAGTGTTGAGGCATCTCCTAATAATCCTAATATCTTCGAAGTAGAAACTTTAGGCGCATCAATAATTTCGATTAATTATGATACATACTCGCTTGTATCAAAAAATGGAAAAGTTTGGTCTTTTACAATTGATTCACCTACCGAATTTTCATTGTTAATGCCAAGAAATTCCTTAGTTGTTGGAATGACTACCTTTCCAATTGATATGAATGAAGATGATAATAGAACAAAAATGCTCTTACCCCCAGGTCCTGTAGAGTTAACATATTTTCTTACACTTGCAGAATCAGCACAAGACATACCTGTCGTTGAATCAGAAGATTCTACACAATCTCCAATTTTCATTGCTATTGCAGGCATCATTATCGCAGTAATAATTGGAATAATTTTCAAATTTAGAAAGAAACAAAACAAAAATCTTCTAGTAGAATCAGCACAAGAACCAGAAGAAACCAAAAAACAATTTGATATTGAATCTTCACTTTCTGATCAGAATGTAAGAGACGATGATAAAGAGATCATTAAATTTATTCATGAAAACGGCGGAGAGGTATTTGAAAGTGAACTTAGAAAGAAATTCTTGCAACCACGAACAACTATGTGGAGAGCTGTAAAGCGATTAGAAAGACAAGGCAAAATTGAGATTAGTAAAAAGGAACAACAAAATCTGGTAAAACTGAAAAATCAGGAGAAAGAAGATGAATAGAAGTTATACAATATGTGCAATATTTGCAATTACAAGTCTGTTGGTTGCAAGCGTTCCAATACCTAGCAATGCAGCATCAAACCTGGATTATATGCTTACCATAGCAGAAAATGCAAAGCGATATTGTAAGGCTGAAATTGAAGCAAGAGAAACTGTTGAACCAAGGATGAAAGAGTTGTATTTAGGAAGCATGTCTGAGGTTAACAAGTTAGAATCTGCAATAAGTGCAAATGACATCAAGGCAGCAAGAGAGCATTTTGTTTCAGCAATGCAAAAAATGAGACAGATTAATTTGATGATAAATCAGCTTGAAATTGTAGAGGCAGAACGCCAATCCCCAGCTGCAAAAAATCCAGTTCTTGATAGACTCGAAATGAATGTTGAAAAACTCAAATCTATCGCTATAAAACTTGGCGCAAATATTGATTTTCAAGAAATTGATGAACTAATGATTGTTGCAAAACAAATTCAGGCAACTGGTGATACACAAAAGGCAAAACAAATAATCGATAATATTTACAAAAAAGGCAGTGCCATTTATCAGATACTCAAATCTATTAATGAACAAAATAAGATTGTACGCGCCAAAGCATTAGCGGAAAGATACACAGAGAGAATTAACATACTGATTATACAGGCAAAGGAATTAGGTCTAGAAGACTCTGTAAGTAAATTGGAACAGTCAAAAATCAACCTTCTTTCTGCAAATAGCACATCTCAAATAAAACAAAACATCAAACTTGTTATATTACTAAACACATTGATTGAAAAATCAAAAGCTGAATCAATGGAAGATGTGAAACGTAGCGAAATTCAACTCTCTATGCAGCAGCAAGCTTACTCGCAGTTAGGACAATTAGAAACCAAGGTAAATGTTCTTAGTGGTAACTCCGAGGGACATAATATTGCCATTTATTACTTAGATAAAGTGGAAATGTTAATCGAGACAGTAAAAACCAAACTTAAAGATCCATCAAACGATGTTAGTAAAAATATCAAGCAGATAGAAAGACTACTTCTCAAAGTTGAAAAAATGTTGCAAGACACAACATAAACTTCATATAGATTTCATCAACGAAACCCTACATGGGTTCTAAACAAATTAGTTTTGGAGTTGGAATACCTATGATAGTGGTTGGTGCATTAATTGCATTATTGTGGGCACCAGCAGAAGTTGAGTTGGGATCTACAGTAGAATTCATTGGAAGTTTAATCGGCATTCTTGGTGTGGTTTTTCTGATATCTGGTATCTTCTACACCAAACAAAGAATAATCTCATAATCACACTTTTCCAACGCGTAAAATATCCACATCGTTTAAAGCATCCTCAGACTGCAAATCAGTCATGGATAAAGAGCGTATTAAGAAACTAATTAGAGAATTAATTATTGAGATTGGCGAAGACCCAACAAGAGAAGGTTTACGAGGAACTCCAGAGAGAATTGCAGAATCATTTGAAGAGATTTACGGCGGCTATGATTCAGACTCAGAATTATCAGTACAGTTTTCAGAAGACTCTGAAACAGTAATCGCCAAGGACATCAAATTTTATTCAATGTGTGAACATCACATGTTGCCATTTTTTGGAAAAATTCAGATAGCATACGTTCCAAATGGTAGAGTTGTTGGAATTTCCAAATTGGTACGTCTTGTTGAAAAATTTTCAAAGAGACTTCAGATCCAAGAAAGATTGACCAAAAATATTGCTGATGAATTATATGCACAGGGTATCAAAGGAGTGGCTGTAATGATAGAAGCTGAACACCTTTGTATGAAGATGAGGGGTGTAAAAAACGACGCTAAGGTAACTTGTTCTGCATTTAGAGGCATTTATGAGGATCAAAGAGCTAAAGAAGAAATTATTAAAACAATTCATGGAAGATCCATCAAAACCCCATAATGAGAGATTTATCAAAAAATAAATAATCAAAAAAGTCGAGTAAACCTATGCCAGCAAGAAATAATATCCATGTTCCAAAAGAATCTTGGCCAAAATTTAGTTGGTTTCTTATCGAATTTGCGATAGTTATTGCTGTTGCGATTGTAATTGCATGGCAGACAAACCCACTCTATGAAGACTTTGTGATAGTGAATGGGTGGGAATGTGAGCAAGTTTCACAGATAACTGATTGTTCAATTGCTGAGGAAGCCACAGTGAGCCAAGAAGCACTAAACTGGATTTTTTGGGGCACAGTAGGCGCCATATTTCTTATCTGGTATCTGTTGATACGTAGAATAGTTTTGAAGAAACAAGTGTTATAGGACTAATTCGAATATTTTGTCTTATCTGAAATTTTTGCTTTTGTGAATGCATTTTTTCTATTATGACATGACTCACATTTACCGCACTGTGATTTCAGATTCAAATAACAACTCCATGTCTTGAAAATTTCATTACCTAAAACTTTGTGACCAGTTTTAATCAAATCACTCTTAGAGATTCCTTCTGAATATGGAGACCAGATCTTGATGTTTTTTCTAATCTTCTTTTTTAT
>CAYQPZ010000040.1:0-9491 GCA_964419505.1 uncultured Candidatus Nitrosopelagicus sp.
AATCTCTTAGGTTTTGATCAACACATGAACCTGCTACTCGACCGATCAGAAGAGGTCCCTTCTGAAGGCGACTCAATAAGTCTAGGGTCCATTGTTGTACGTGGAGATAACGTCATTATGATATCTCCGCCTCCAGAATAGGTGAAACTCTATGACTAGAGGTACACCATCAATGGGTTTGATGACAAGGAAAAAAACTCATATTAGATGTAGACGCTGTGGAAAAAACTCATTTCATAAACGTCATCAACGATGTGCAAGTTGTGGATTTCCTGACAGCAAACTAAGACGATATTCTTGGATCAAATGGTATACCTAATGTTAAAACAATTTTTCTCTTTAGGAAATAATATAGAATCACAAAAAATAGGTGCAAATGCACACATCATAAATCAGATTAATTCTTTACAAGTTGAAAGAGATATTCTCACAAAAACAATTTCTAGATTATATGATAGTGATT
Source organism: uncultured Candidatus Nitrosopelagicus sp. (assembly GCA_964419505.1). Taxonomy (GTDB): domain Archaea; phylum Thermoproteota; class Nitrososphaeria; order Nitrososphaerales; family Nitrosopumilaceae; genus Nitrosopelagicus. Next base: position 464 of record CAYQPZ010000040.1, read on the forward strand.
CTGATCTAAGCAAAATTCAACGTGACAGATTGTTATTAAGATATCAACATCAACTTGGAGTAGTCATAGCTAGAATTGAAAAGTTAGAGACAGTTAGCAAACATCCAGATTTAGGACCATTAGGTGAAGGATTAATCACTTTAATGGATCAAAAACTATCACATCTTGACCAAAGATTATACGAATTAACAACAAAAATCGAAGTTAGAGAAGAATACAAACAAGAAATTCAGAAGGAACCAAAATTAGATCAAAAACAAAAAGAATCGACGCATAAATCAACTCATAATACACAACCAGTTTTTGAAAAACCAATTTCAGACTTCATTGAAAAACCAAGTCAACGTTCTAACAAAACATTTGAAATTACAACATTAACATCACATACAAAAATGGATCCTGTAAAACAAACAAAATATGATCAAATGCTTTCACAATTAGATAGTGATGTGATTACCCCACCAAAAAAATCTGTAGCACCAACCATCCAACAAAAAACAGAAGTAGAACATGTGGAAATTAAACCAGAAATTATAAAACCAGAAATTTCTGATAAACCAAAGACAACTATTCAATTACCTGTAGAAACTGAAATCGATGATGATGATGATGATGATCTTGAAAAAATTAGATCGGACATATTGAAAACACTGTCAAAGATTGAACAAGCAGAGGTGGATTAATGTCATTTGATAATGCCATTAAGGCATTATCTTTAGATGCACTAAAACTTGTTAAAAATAACTATGTGGTTGGATTAGGAAGTGGGCGAGCTGCAACTGCATTTGTAAAATCATTATCAGGTTATGTGAAGACTAAGCATCTTGATATAAAATGTGTGCCAACGTCAATGCAGATTAAATTAATTGCTGAAAAAGGTGGTCTCCCATTAATAGATGCAGATCAAATTAATAAAATCGATATAGTTTTTGATGGTGCAGATCAAATTGATCACAATAAATTTTTGATAAAAGGTGGTGGTGGTGCATTACTCAAAGAAAATATTTTGATTAGTGCCGCAAAAAAAGTTGTTATTATGGCAGACAAAACAAAATTTGTAAAAAATTTTAACAGAACCGTTCCGGTTGAAATTCAAACATCAGCCAGAAACATAATCGCAGACAATATAATAAAAATTGGGGGAAAATCTAATGTTCGTGTATTAGATAGAGGGTATCCATTTGTGACAGAGAATGGAAATCTAATATTAGATTGTGATTTTGGTACGATTAAAAACCCAAAATCTTTACAACAAAAGATCCTAAATATTCCTGGAGTCTTAGAAGTAGGAATTTTCACAAGAAAGCCTGATGTAATTTACAGAGCAAAATCAAATGGAAAATTTGATATTCTATCTTGATGTAGAAACGAACTTACCAAAACCTGGTTTACCTATAACTTCAAAATCTTCAGCGATTATGTTTCCTCTCACAATTGTCTTAACAGGCCAACCTTTTAGATTCCATCCGTCGTACACAAGATAATCAGAGAATCCACCAAAAAGTGAAGTAGAAACTTTAGCCTCCTTCTTAAGGTCAATAACAGTTATGTCCGCATCAAAACCAGTATCCAAATTTCCTTTTGCTTTTAATCCAAATATTTTTGACGCATTTGTACTTGTAAGGTTCACTAATTGGTTTAGATTGATACGCTCTTTGTTTACTCCTTCACTGAGTAATATTGGTAATAATGTGCCAATTCCTGGAAAACCTGCTAGTGCATCCCAAACATTATCGCCTCCAAGTTTCAATTTTAACTGATTTGCAACATGATCAGTACCTATAGTATCAATTTGATTTTTTCCTAATGCAGCCCATACAGATGCAATATCACTATTGCTTCTAATTGGCGGCATTACTTTTGCAAGATATCCATCTTGATTTTCATGTGATAATGTTAGATAATGAGGACATGTTTCAACAAAAATTTTTGTGCCTGCACTTCTTTCCAGATTTATTTGCTCTAGTGCAAGTGCAGAGCCTATATGAACAAAGTAAATAACACAATCATACTTTCTAGCATATTCACATACTGTTTTGATTGACTTTACTTCAAAGTCAGGTGAACGACTTTGAGACCATGCATGTAAACCATTTTTGTTTTTTTGTTTTGCTGTCTTAATTGCACATCCACATTCTTGATAGTCCTCTGCATGAACAAGTACTGGACAGTTAAGTGATGCAGCCTGTTGAACAATTTTCTCTATAATTTGATTATTCATATTGACTTCTGATTCAATTAATTTATTTTCACCTGGATTCATGTCCATGTATACATGTCCAATCTCTCCTCCAAGGTTCATGTATATTTTAAATGAAGATATTCCTTTATCAGTACAAAATTTCATTCCGTTAATTTGTTGCTCATTAAAAACTGAAGCATGTATAGTATAATCAATATGATGTGATTTTGCACTTGCGTCAAGTTGCTTTACAAGTGAACTTTCAAATGAACTACCTAATCGTAGCATTCTCATCATTGTTGTGACACCACCAATAGCTGCTACATGTGATTCTGTTGTTGCTGCTCTATCAATTGGAGAATAAACACCATAATGTACATGTGTATCTATTACACCTGGGATACTAACAAGACCTTGACAATTAATTTTCTTATCACATGATGGAAGATCAGAACTTGTCAGTTTGACTATTTTGCCATCATTAATTACTATATTTTTCTCCACCACACCTACTGAGGTTATTACATGTGAACCAACTATGACAGAATCATATGTCATGATAATTTGTCTGAGTTTACTTGTTATATTAGTTGACCAAATGAATATACACTGATTGAAAATTATTATTTTTAGGGCCGATGGTTTAGGGGTATAATGCCACGTTCGCAACGTGGATGTCGAGGGTTCGATTCCCTCTCGGTCCACTTCACGAAAACATTATACAGTAAATAGAAATGATAAATTCATGAAAGTTTTCAATGGTAAAGAAGCGGCAAATGACTATATGTCCGCGCACACATTAGCATTTTCAACACCAGAACTTACCTTGATGAGATTTTCATTTTGGTTAGGTGATATGGTACCAGATCCTAAAAACAAGGAAGATGGAATTCCAAGATTAATTACATACATTGAAGAAAAAGACTTTGCTCCTGTTGAAATTATAGATGATGAAAAATATGTTCCAACTGGTGCAGTTTTAGGTTCAGGAATGTATGGCAGTGCAAATTCTGAATCATCAGGTGAAGAACAGTTTTGTTCAGAATGTGGTGCAAAGAATTCAGCTACAGCGAAATTTTGTAGAGATTGTGGAACTAATCTAAATTAAAAATTATTGTTTTGAACCACACTTTGTGCAGAACTTAGCATTTGGTCTTAATCCTAAACCGCATGAAGTACAATTTCCACCACTTTGTTGTGGTGGAAGTAATGAAGGATCAGGAGTAGGGAGAGTTCCAGGTTGAGTAAATGCTTCATTAGTTCCCATAACTGAAGGAGGTCCTCCAACAGGATTGTCAGCAGTGCCAGAACGAGGAGGAACACCACCAGGCATCATTCCAGGTTGCCCCATTCCTGGCATTAATCCAGGAGATTGTGTACCACCAACTCCTGCACCAGATGAAACTCTATCCAGTGTTTTTTTCATTTCCATTAGTGATTTGATGGCTAAAAATTCTAAGGCAGAATAAGCTACAGTGTAATCACCTAATTTTTGGAAAAATTCTTTATCCGAAAGCTTTCCTGCTTTATACAAATTGTTTGCATCTAGAAAAGATTCGTAATATCCTTGTGATTCATCAAATAGTGTGGATAATTTTTCGAAAGTAAGATTTAATGTATCAATTTCTCCTAATGACATATTTGAAATTTAATAAATCAGGTATTAATAGTTTAAAATAAAAATAGAAAAAATTAGTAGAGCCTAAATTTTTTCGAGTGCTCTATCAATCATATTTTGATATGCTTCTTTGGAACCTGCACCTACTTGCTGTGCAATTACATTACCTTTGTGAAGCAGAATCAATGTTGGAATACTAAATACATTATATTTAGAAGCCAATTCTCCTGCTTGATCAACATTGACCTTGACGAAATTAACTTTCCCTTCATAATCTGCAGCAAGTTCTTCAACAACAGGTCCTACCATACGGCAAGGTCCACACCACTCTGCCCAAAAATCGACAAATACTGGTTTGTCTGAACTTATAACATCAGTTTCCCAAGTTTTTGCATCTGATACTTGTGTTATTCCCATAACTATCAACATGTCTCCTCTAAGGATATCTAAATATGTTCACATAGTTCTAAGATCAGGTTTTATCCTCAACAAAAATTAATTTTTAAAATATACTTAAATGACCTAAAAAAATAAGCGGAATATGAGTGAAGAACTCAGATTAAAAAAATTAAGAGGATCTGGTGGATCAATAATGGCGAGAGTCACAGATGAACAACAAAGCAAAGGAAACCTTGGAGGACCAGATTTATTTTTAGCGCCTATAGGAAGATTAGATTCAGATAAAATATCTAAATACACATGCAACACTTGTGAAAAAGAATTTGAAGGAAGCCCTAGAATTGACTTTGAAAATCCAAACGAGGAAGTTGCTGAGAATTTAATTTTGGTTGAACGTGGTCAATACATATGTAATGAATGTAATTCAACAATTGCAGAATATCGTGATTTCAAGAAACCTGATGAAATGGGTCAGGTTGGTCTTGCTAATCCAATTGAGCAAAATGAGCAATCTTCATTCGCTGACTTTGAAAACTTTACAGAAACAAATACAACAATGCAAGAAGAAATTGTTTCAGAGACAACACCAATTGACTCATCGTTTAGATCAATAATGGGAATGGATGTTTATGATGAAAATGCAAAAAAAATTGGAATCGCAAAACAAGTTGGAGTAGATTCAAATCAAACAGTTGTTCTTGCGATATCTGATAGTGAGGGGAATGATGTGACTATCAATTGGGATAGAATTGGAACCATAGGTGAAGTTATCTTTTTAGGGAAAAACAGTACAAATGTTAGGGAAATAACAAATATTCAGACTGGTGAAGGATTAAGATGTCCAAGTTGTAATTTTGACAATAAACCTGACTCAAAATTTTGTGAGAGTTGTGGGACAAAATTATAGGATAAGCAGGCAAGATTTATCTTACTTATTTATTGACGAATCGTAATTTGGCATCAAATTCAACCAAAAATCTAGTTAAAGATGTAATAATTGTAATAGTAGCTATAGCTGTCATTTGGATTGGACTACAAGTAGTTTTTGGAACAGCAAACCCATTTTACGTGGTTTCAAGTGGTAGTATGATTCCTACTTTAGAAATTTATGATGTCATAGTAGTTGAGGGAAACACATCTTTCGAAGATGTAAAGAAGGGTGACATTATTGTGTTCTATTCACCTGCAAAATATGATCTTGGTGAAGAGAGAGTGATTGTTCATAGAGTTGAGAGTATAATTAGTGAAGACCCAAAAACAATTCAGACTAGAGGTGACGCAAATCCACGTTCTATGAAAAATGTGGATTATCCAATCACAGAAAAAATTTATCTTGGAAAAGTTGAATATATAATTCCACAAGTGGGATATATCACGCAAGTTTTACAACCACCAATAAATTATATCATAATTGCAATAATTATTGGAGCAATGATTGTTAAACAGATATACAAGAAAAAGAAAGAACCCATTTTCCAGAATACAAATGAAGTAGAAAAAACTGAACAAAATCAATCCGATAAAATTGATGATATAAAGTTAGATAGTGAATATGTAGATCATACAAACGAATTAGAATCTAAGGACGATGAATCATTAAAATCTAAAAAAGATTCAGAAGAAGAGTGATCTATTCTTTATTTTCTAATTGAAACACTCTTTTAAAATAATCAGAATCTTCAGGTGTTTCTTCTAAATCTTCTTTTACTTTAGCTAGATCCTTTGCTAATCGTTTTTTGTAACCCAATTGCATCTGACGTGCAATCTGAATTCTTTGCGCTTGAGGAGAACCAGCCCCATGCATTGATTCGGTAAGATAACCCACAGCATTTCTGCCCATGGTCATGTTTTCAATTAGACGTAAAATTCGTATTCTATTTTCAACCTCAACTCCTGACTTTCCTTTCAAGTACTTTTTTAGTATAGGACCAGTCTCTGGACTTTTAAATTCAGCTTCTGATGGTAAGGTTACTAACAGACCTCCAGCAATATCCTGTGCAAGTCTAGCTAACTCGTAAGGTAAACGTGTTACATTATGTTTACAGACGTTAGCAAGCATGTCATCATTCATGAAGACGCCGGATTTCATTTTATGACCTTGATATGAGGCAGCGATGCCTGCCGCATAGATTGACTCGTTGAGATGTGTCATCTCAATTATCTTATCTTTGATGTGTGATACCTTTGGTACACCATTATAATCAGCAATCGCAGCTGCAGCACCAATTAGGACGTCACCTAAGCCAGTTTTACATACATAACTTCGTCTATGATAACATGTGAATCTCTCAACTAACATTGATGCAAATTCGTATTCACCATCCATGAATATCATTTCGTTTGGAATGAATACTCTATCAAGTATGACCATTGTCTCTTGACCACCATACTCAGAGTTTCCAACATCAATGTCTCCAGGCTCCATACTTCGTGTATCACATGACTGTCTACCATAGATGTACTTTATTCCAGGAGCATCTACTGGGATTGCACCAACTATAGCATAGTCCTTATCGTTCTCTAACAATCTCATAGTAGGCATAATGATCATCCAGTGTGAGTTAATCGTGCCAGTTTGATGTGCTTTAGCACCAGTAATGTAAACTCCTTTCTCATCTCGATCTACAACATGCACAAACAAGTCAGGATCTTCTTGCTCACTTGGCGCAAGACTTCTGTCTCCTTTAACATCAGTCATCGCACCACCAATAACCGAGTTATCATGTTGCACCGTTTTGATAAATTCTAATAATCTTTTGTGATATTTTGTTCCATGATTTTCGTCAATCTCAAATGTTGTAGAATGTAATGAGTTTAATGCATCCATACCAACACATCTTTGGAAACATGTACCGGTAAGCTGTCCAAGTTTTCTTTGCATCTTGTTTTGTAGTACCAAGTCCTGTGCGCTCTCAGCAATGTGCAGAAAACGATTTACTCGTTCGCCAGAGATTGAAGATTTTGGAAATGCAAGATCCTCTTCCTCTACTGCAAGATCATATGTTTTTGCAACTGCATTGATTGAAGGACGAATAATTGGGTGATCAACTGGTTCTTTGACAAGTTCACCAAACAAGTAAACCTTAAGATCACGACCACGCAGGCTCTCAATATATTCCTCGCCAGTTCTTATCGGCCTTGCAGTTTTTTGCATATCTACACTATTGTACAATGCTATAAATAATTAAAAAGTTTGCAGTCATAGCTTAGCCTAACTCTATATACCTATACGCACGTCTAGAATCTTACATCCCTCTCCTTGTTCCATAACAAGTACTGGATTCATATCCAATTCTTTAATCTCTGTAAAGTCGGTAACAAGTTGTGATAATCTCTGAATGCATTCTGATAGTTTGCCGATATCAGATGGTTTTTCTCCTCTAACTCCATCTAACAGTTTTTTTGTCTTTATAGATGAAATCATATCATTGGCTTCCTGATCAGTTAGTGGTGCAAGTCTGAATGTTACATCTTTCAAAATTTCCACATAGATTCCGCCCATGCCAAGCATAACTACAGGACCCATGCCAGGTTCAAGTTTCGAACCAATGATCATTTCCTTTCCACCCTTAACCATTTCAACAATTAAAACTCCTTTGATCTCAGCATTACTATCATATTTTTTTGCATTTTCCATTATTGTCTTAAAACCATCACGAACCTCAGCGTCATTTGTGAGATTCACTTTCACGCCACCAGCGTCTGATTTGTGAACGATTTGTGGTGACGAGATCTTCATTACTATTGGGTATCCTATCTTGTTGGCAGCATCAACAGCTTCGTCCTCTGTAGTAGCAATGCTGCTTTCTGGCAGTGGAAATCCGTATGCATCTAAAATTTCTCGACCTTCGTCTTCTAGAAGGTTTGTTCTTCCTTCTGATTTTACTTTATCAAATATGGCTCTAGCCTTATTCATATCAACTTTAAATTCTGTTATGTCACCATCATGTGCTTTAACCCAGTTAACAAACTGAAGCATGGCGTTGAGTGCGCGTATAGAACCTTCTGCATACGTATAATATGGAATATCTCCGGCAGCAAGAATTTCTCTGTTTGTGATTCCCTCGTCTAGACCCATCAAACTTGCAAGCATTGTTTTCTTGTATTTTTTTGACATCTTTACAATCACCTCAGCGAGTTTATCATAATCAAGTGTAGCAGATGGTGTACACATTGAAATTACTGATCCAACATTCTTGTGTTGTAAAACTTCGTTAAGGACATTCTCGAATCTATTAAAATCTGCATCACCCACAATATCAACAGGATTTCTTGAACTTCCCCATGGTGGAATCACTGCGTCAATCTTTGATCTGATCTCTTCAATTTTTGCCATTTTAATTCCAAGTTTAGAGCATGAATCAGTTGAGATTATGGCTGGTCCGCCAGCGTTTGATACGATTACAAGATCACCTTCTGCAGGAAGTGGTTGCTTAGAAAATGCAGTGGCATAATCAAACAATTCTTCCATGGTGTCAACTCGGATTGCGCCAGATTGTTTTAGTAATGCATCATAAATTTCATCTGAACCCATTAGTGCGCCAGTATGAGACATTGCTGCCTTTGCACCTTCTGGACTCCTGCCAGATTTCAAAACCAACACTGGTTTTTTTACTGCATTCTTTTTTGTGATCTGTTTACAAACTTTAAGAAATTCTTGCCCGTTACCCATATCCTCAAGATACATCACGATAACTTTTGTCTGCTCGTGTTCTGCTAGCATTTTTAGAATATCAATTTCTGTCATATCGGCCTTGTTTCCCATACTAATTACTGCAGAAAATCCAATTCCTTGTGCACTTGCATCTTCTACTAATGCTGCACATATT
>CAYQPZ010000041.1:0-9344 GCA_964419505.1 uncultured Candidatus Nitrosopelagicus sp.
CAGTCCACCTTCACTCATTACCTCATCAAAACCAGATAAAAGTGAATCAGATGATTCATCGACAAACTGTACACCTCTTGTACCATTAATCATTATGTTTCCACGCGAATCAAAACGCATTACCTTTTTTGCAACATCTGGCTCCCATCCATGATCACGAAGTATTTGTGCTGTTTCCTTTTTATCCTTCATTTCACTTAACGTGCCATTTCTACACATCTCAGCAATTTCAGGTTCTAATGGTTCAACTTTCATGAATATTTTATTATGACGATTTGGGGATTTTGCCATGACAGGTTCACATGAACCAGTAATAGTTTCCCTGTAATTGATTAATGGTTCAGAAGTAACAATCTCAACTTTGGCATCTTTGATCAGATTTACCGCAACATCAAGATGTAGTACACCCATTCCAGCCATTATTGTCTCACCACTTTCTTCATCAATTTTTATCACAAGATTTGGGTCTTCAATTGTAAGTTTACGTAATGTTTCTACAAGTTTTGGAAGATCTTTTGGATGCTTTGGTTCTATTGCCATTTGAACTACTGGTTCAGAAACATACTTTGATGCTTCAAAAACTGCAGTATCTTTTACGCTAGAGATTGTTTGTCCAGCACGAGCTTCTGTTAATCCTAATAACGCTGGAATATTTCCAGCAGAAAGCTGACCTACTTGCTCTCTTACATTTGACATAAAGAAATTAACTGATTGGACCCTTCCTTCACGTTTTGAATCTATAATGTTAATTGTTTGCCCATCTTTTATGGTTCCTGAAAACAGTCTACCTATTGCTACTGGTCCAGCAGCTGGGTCAATAGTCATATTAACAATCATCATTACGGTTGGTCCGTTATCATCACAATTTAGAATAGATTTACCAATATCAGACTCTAAGTCGCCTTTCCAGATTTTTGGCACTCTATATTTCTGCGCAACGTGTGGTGGTGGATGATGCTTTACAACCATTCCTAAAACAGCGTCAGCAAGTGGTGCTTTCTCAACTAAATCTTCAACCTTACCAGAATCAGAGTACGCATCAATAACGTCCTTAAAACTGACTCCATTTTTCTGCATTATATCAATATTAATTGCCCATCTATCTTTCGCAGAACCAAAAGTTACACTTCCATCCTGAATTGATACTTTCCATTTTTCCTTAAATTCTTCTTCAGCATATGTATCAATTAACTCATTAAAATTAGCAACAACTGATGCAAGTGTTTCTTGCATCTTTTCTGGTGTTAGTCTTAATTCTTTGATTAGTCTATCAATCTTGTTAATATACAAAACAGGTCTAACTCTCTCCTCAAGAGACATTCTAGTTACGGTCTCAGTTTGAGTCATTATTCCTTCAACTGCATCACATACTACAACTGAACCGTCAATCGCTCTAAGACTTCTAATTACACGACCTGAAAAATCTACATGTCCTGGCGTATCAATCATGTTTATGACATAATCGTTTTCTCCTTCCTGATAGTGTAGTGTCACGTTTGCTTGAACAATTGTAATTCCTCTTTCTTGTTCAGCCTTCATAGAATCCATAGCAAGTGCAGAACCGGCTGTTGAAGGTGAAATGATTCCAGAATGTGCCAAAAGACTATCACTCATTGTTGTCTTACCATGATCAACATGAGCAATTACACCAAAATTTCTGATCTTATTCTTGTCACTGATTATTTTCATAACTTGCTCAGTAGATTTGTATTTAGTCATATGGCGATAGTCCTAGGTGAACACGTATTAAACCTTATGAGAAAATTCGATCAGTTCAAACAAAATTTTAAAGATCAATTTCACTTTTTTCAATAATATTTTCTGTAATTTCAAGATATGATTCTGGATCTAATTCCTTGGCAAACACCTTGTCTGTATTTATTAAATAGATAGAATGTAGGTGAGCATTTTGTATCTGATCAAAATTGATTGTGGGATTCTTATAAAATCTGTCACATAGATTTTTCAATCTCATTACATCTTCTTTTTTTCTTGCCTGTGGTGGTAAAAGGAACACTCTTGATATTGGTAAAACATTAACGACCGGTGTTGCAAGTGAAAATTTTCCACAAAATTGACTATATCTAGCAATTTTACTTACAATTCTTGCTGCATAATAGTCAACTGTATCAAGTGCATGTGCAGGTGGTGTAAATCCAGTCTCAATTTCAATAATACAACTACTATCACCTTTTGTTCCAAAAAGATCACATCTAAGTAACTTAGATAGAGATTTTTCAACATCAACAAAATAACCATGTGCGATTAATTCAGAAGCACCGATTAATTCTAGTACTGAATGGTTGATTTTGACTAGATTTTCTTTATACATATCGATTAATCGCTGACGAACGAAGTTCAGTTTTGGTACATCTTTGCTATCTAACTGCTCTGAAAGTAGTTCAGATATAGCATAAACATCATCCTGAAATTTTTCAACATCCAAGTTTGATAATGCTCCTAAAAGGGGTATTATGAAGCTTAACTAACGTTAACAACATAAAAGAAAAAGCGATGACAGTTTAGATTCTAGGTGTGAAACTAAGTCTGCCTTTTGCAGATAGTATTACAATTGAGGTTATTGCAACAACCAAAACTAGTGATGCTATTGTTCCAAATTCTGGTACTACAGCACCGCCAGCAATTTCTACGTCAACAGTTGATTTATTGATTGCAGCAGAACCTTGCTGTGCACTAATTGTATAAACACCATCTTGACTCCACATTGGTCCACCTACTCCTATTACTGAAGTAAACGAACCGTCAGAACCAGGACTTATTTGATCAATGGCAATTATATTTCCATTTGGTGCCTGAACCATAAGTGTTACAGGATCATCTGATGAACCTTGCCCTGTGATGGTGATTGTTGTTGAGCCCTCAACAGCATCTGCTTCAATTTCCAAACCTGCAAATGCTGCTGGAGCATATGCTAATGATGCTACTAGCATCAGGCTTGCCAAAATTGGTAATGCGGTTTTAGATTTGAGACTCACTGGTAGAAGTACCCAAGAATGTATATATAAACAATCTGATTCATTGTTTCGACATGTCTTATTTATTTTCTTTTTGAAATATTCGTATTGCTTCCAAATGAGAGCAATTTGCTTTCAAACCTTTTCCATAATGAAATCTATAAAAATTGTTGAACCCCTTGCACTCACAAGTATCCAAAGTCACTAAATATGACTTTGTTGGATCAGTAGATGATTTTACTTGAAATAAATTTTCGTCGATTCTGGCAACACATTTATCGTCGACAAGTTTTTTCGCTTTTCGTATTGTATTATAACTCAAATTACCCAGTCCATGCCATATAACCCCCTTCAAGGTTAACTGCAGAAAATCCGGCTTTAGTTAATTCATCCGCAGCAATATTTCCACGGTAACCAGAAGCACAGTAAACACAGATTTTTTTCTCTCTTAATTCTTCAATCTGCCCTTTTTTTGCATGTCTGATGACTAAACCTAAAGGTATGTTTTGTGAATTCTCTATCATGCCATTTGATATTTCATCTGATTCACGAACGTCAATTATTACATACTGACCAGATTCACGTTGTAATTGTTCTTTTGAGATATTTTCAGCCATAATATAGAATAATTATGTTAACATATATTTTTTGATTAATCACAAAAATATCATGAATGACATAGAATTACAAGAAATAGTTCAACAACATAGTAAAAAATTCAAACTAGTGATTTCTGACAATATTTTCAAAATTCAAGAGATTAAAGTTTATCAAAACGAAAATCCTGTTACAGAACCAACTAAAAGAGGTGGTGTTTATTTTGCAGATCTGCATGAAACTAAAGCTCAAGTAACTATTTTTGATACAAATGTGACCAAGTATTTTTCAAGTGCAATGTTAGGACCAAACAAAACATTTCTTGATATATTAATTGAAGCTGAATTAAATGGTGGGGGGAAAATATCACTCATCACAAACTTGACAAATAGTATGCAAAATTCTTCTAGAGTTATATTACATCTTACAGTAAAAGATGTTGTAATAAAATCAGATTAATTTATAGAATTTATCATATTCAGTTTTTAGTTTTTTGTCTGATAGTACTTCATAGGCTTTGTTAATATCTGCCATTTTTTCTTCTGACGAATTTTTGTTTCTATCTGGATGATACTGTTTAGCGAGTTTCCTATATTGATTTTTGATATCTATAGTTGATGCATTATCTGGCAGATCTAAAAGTTGATAATAATTTGGAAGTGATTTGTTGTTATGCATATCACGAAGTTCATTAGCGTCAATAGTTGATTTGCGTGAATCAGACATTTCTTCCTGTGCCCAATCTGAATGATATTTTTCATAATCACGATCTTTTTTTGATGCAAGATCTATCTCATCATACTTTGTCTTTTTGCGTAGGATTATGTTTCGTGCTAAATAGACAAAAATCAGTACTACTGTCACACTTGCAATTGTGAATGTCAAAATAAGATCCTCTTGACTGATATAATACTCATCAATTACTGATGGAGGGTTAACTTGTGGTCCTGAATCATAGAAGAAAGTTTTTGTCGCAATAATTTCCCCAGATTCTAATACCACATCATAATTTCCACTTACTGCCCAATTAGAAATTCCAGCAATTACTAATGTTGAGAATTCACCTTTTTCATCAAGTAAAAGTTTTTCAGTCCACACTGTATTCCCACTATCATCTTTGATTGTCACAAATACAGAATTCTGAGGATTTGCTGGTGCATTTCCCCATATTGAAATTATGTCAGATTTTTCATAAAAGGTATTATCTATATTAATACTAGAATTTTCTGCAAATGAACTCTCAACAAACATTATAGTAAAAATTGAAAAGAAAAAAACTACTAAAACTTGATTCTGCATAATCACTTGTTAAAACCTGAAAATATAATGTAAACTCAATGATTTAGTCATGATTGTGTGTAGAAAAATTTTCAAATGGAAAAAAAACTGTAATTTGTTAAATAATTTTCACTGGTTTTTGCTAATAGCAGGCTCGTGAAGCAAAATTATGACAATTGGTTACTGCGTAAAATGCAGAGACAAAAGAGAGATGCAAGGTACATCAGGAATTACCATGAAAAATGGTAAACCTGCAGTAAAAGGTACATGCCCTACTTGTAGTACAACGATGTTCAGAATAGGCAAAGCCTAATCAGAACATCAGATAACTTTTTTCAAGTATTTCTCTATTAATAATTCCATTCGTTTGTTACGCCATTCCAAATATTTCTAAATGGTTTTGGGGTTTTTTCAATTTCACCAATAATTCTATTCTCAACAACAAAAAAGAAATTTTCCATTGCATCCACACCACCGTCATTAAATAGTTCTACACCAATTTCTTTAAGCCGTTGTTTTTTTGATTCAATCTCGTTTGACTCTGGATTTTGAAGACAGAATGTTAGAATGTCAATCATTTCCTCTTCTAGTAAAAAATCCATACAAATCTCACTGATTGGTTGGTTTTATCTTATCATGAATTTGTGCAAGAATTAATTTTGCTCTCTCCTTGTTTTCAAATGACTCAGTTTTGGCATCAAGAATTGCATCAATTTCAAATGTCTTATCAAGTAAGATATCAGATACATGTTCGTCGAGTGTTCCATTACCAACCAAATAATATGCAAATACGGTGTTTTTTTGTCCAATTCTATGAAGGCGATCTTCTGCTTGTCTATGTATTGCTGGACTCCAATCAAGTTCAGCAAAAATCACATAACTTGCCTTGGTTAAATTGATACCAACATTACCTGCACGCAATCCAGCGACCATTAATTTTGTTTCTCCTTTCTGAAACCTTGTTATTTCATTATCTCTATGTTTGTCGCTTTGTCCTCCAATGATTGATGCGGGATTATATTTTGCAAGATTTTGATGTAGTAAATCATGAATTGCTCTATGATGACAGAAAACGACAACACTTTCTTCAATCTCCATTATATCATTTACAAAATTTGTGACATGACGTAGTTTTGCAAGTCCTGCTGCTTGACGTTCACTTTCTATTGCACGATGGTAAGATGCTGATTTGTCAAATGCGGTTTGTGCATATTTTTGTTCTTCTTCAAGTTTTTTCCAAATCTTATCTAGCTCAGATTTGTAAAATTTTTCATCAGATGCAATAACTTCAGCATGTCTCACTTTGTCCTTTAGTTCTTTTAGCACATCAGACTTCTTTCGTCTTAACATCACATGTTTAGTTAATTGATTACGCAGACTGTCTCTTTTGTTTTCCAGAACAATGGCTTTACCTTTTTCATTTACATAGCAAAAATATTCACAAAATTCTTTGAAACTACCTAATAATCCAGGCTTTAAAATATCAACAATTGGCCAGATCTCAGAACCTCTATTATAAATTGGCGTTCCTGATAGACCAACACGGAACTTAACATCTTTCTTTGCAGCCAATTTTTTAACTGCTGAATATTTTTGTGTTGTCTTTGAACGCAGATGTTGAACCTCATCACATATTACCGCACTAATATTCAATTTTAATAAATCAGGTAACCTTTTGTGAAGTAATTCATAATTTATGATGTAAAAATCATATTCCCCTATATCGTTTAGTTTGCCATTTCGAATCATGACAGAACTAGGAGTTTTAGAATCTATGATTTTTCCATTTCTGCTTTTCTTTTTTAGAAACTTTTCGATCTCCCTCTGCCAATTAGTAAGGGTGACTAATGGTGCAATGACTAATGCTGGAAATGCATTCTTCTCTTTTGATAAATATGCCAGAGTTTGAACAGTTTTCCCAAGACCCATTTCATCTGCTAATAGTGCATTCCCAGATGATTTCATTAGGAAGTCAAGTCCCTCTCGTTGAAAATCTAGTAACTTACCACGAAATTGCTTACTAGGAAGTATTTGAGAGAGTTTCTCAATTTTTGGTGTTACGCGTTTTTTAATTGTTAATGGTATGATTTTTCTTTTCCAAACAGATTTTGAAAGAATATCAAATGGATATCGATCGTTTATCATCTTTAATTTTTTTATATTTTCATCATTATCTGAAATTATTACTTCATAAGGTTTATCACCATACCATCCACGTGGAATCATTTTTGAAACCATATTCACAGCTCTAGTACCAGAAATCTTCCAACACCACTGTTTGGCATACCGATCTAATACAAATTCTAATGTTCCAAAGTTTGTCATCGTATCTATCCTGATTTTTAGCTTGTATGTCACAACAGTTTATGAATCTTAGGGTTGAAAATCATGTATTTGTGTTAGAATTGAAAAATTTGAAGCATCGATCAATGAGTTGCTCTAATGTATAGGATTCCAGTAGAGGCTGTAATTCACCAGGAGATGAAGCCCCAAGTGCACATAATGAATACACATATTCTAATGTTGGTATATCAGTTTTCAGATAATATTGTTCAAGCATTAAATCTAATTGTTCAGAAGAAACCATTTGTGGTGAAGCCAAAATTGATATTTTTTGTTTCCAAGATTCCACCAATTCATTCCAAACTTTGATTGTGAGCAACTGATCAATATCATCAATTAATTCAACCTCAGCCTGAATGTACATTTTACCTGATGGATCGGTTTCCTGATGAAGCTCATCAATACTTTCTTTTCCAGTTGATGAATATGGATCATAGTCTGTAGGTTTAGACAATATTGGTGGTATAACACGAATTATCCGAAATTTTCTGTGTCCCTTAGTGTTAATCAATAGATGACCACTTGTCGAATCAGTATCTTTGCAATCAATGATTTTTGCAATTGTACCAATGTTATATGATGAATGCCAGCCTGAAATCGTTTTTGTTGAATCAATCAGACATACACCAAATTCCTTTTCAGCCAACATACAATCGTCTATCATCTGCTTATATCTCGGCTCAAATATTTTCAATGGTAAATCCTGATTAGGAAATAATACTAGATCCAATGGAAAGATTGGTATGATCTTGGTTTTTCCCATGATGATAGTGATATCTTATCATATAAAATTCACATCAGCTAATCAAAAAATATTTTAAAACTGAAGATTTTGTATTTAATAATGGAAGAGAAGGCTAAAGATCTTATAATTTTGGGTGCCATAAATAATGGTGCAAAACAATTCAATAAAATTTCTAAAGTGACGAAGATTAACCCAGAAGAACTTAATGGTATTTTAGAAAAACTTGAAGCTAGTGGATTCGTCACTGTGCAAGAAAAAAAAGGCTGGCTGGGGAAAAAAATTGAATTGAATGTAACAGAAAAAGGAAATAGAGAGGTTGAAGAAAGAGTTCATGAGTTACAAGGAAAATGGGATAATATGAAAAATGCCTATGAATCTGGTGACAAACAAAAATTACAACAGATTATGAAAGATGAAAAATCATTTCTTCCCACAATGATGTTTTTTGGAATTATTGATATTATGATGTTTAGTATGATGTTTAGTATGATGGGCATGACTATGTTAAGTTACATACCATCTGAAGATATGTCACAGTTTAATGATGGTGCAACAGGTGATGATCTAGGTGGGTCTGGTATGGATGATGGCGGATTTGATATTGATATAGGATTCTAAAAAATGATGTACACATCGTTTGATAATATAGGATTACTAAAAGTACTATCATTTCTAAAGTCTCATAAAGCAGAATATTTATCTGGTCAAGACTTAAGCGATATTTTAAAAATTAGTCGAGTTGCTGTGTGGAAGCATATAAAAAAAATTCGTGTGCTAGGTTATCAAATCGAATCAAAACAGAAACGTGGATATAGATTTGTCAAAACCACTAATCAATTACTTCCGTGGGAAATATCCCCAAAGATTAAAACTGATTATATTGGTAAGCGCATATACTATCTAGAAGAAGTTGATTCAACACAAAACTTTGCATCACAGATAGCGCAAAACAAAATAGAACATGGCACAATCATAATTGCTCAAAAACAAACAGATGGTAAAGGACGATTAAATAGAAAATGGGTTTCTCCAAATGGTGGAATCTCATGTTCAATTATTTTGCATCCAACATTTACAATAGAGGATTCTATGCTACTACCGATAGTCACGTCAATAGCATTGTCAAGTGCAATTCGTAAAAGTACAAATTTGAAAACTAATGTAAAATGGCCAAATGACATAACCTTGAATGGTAAAAAAGTGGCGGGTATGTTAATTGACGCCTCATTCCAATCAAATACAATTGAAAGTATTATCATTGGAATAGGTATAAACTATAAAATAAATCCAAAAGATGTAGAAAAAAAACTAAAAAAGACATCAAATTTTTATGGTGTTGCAACACTTCTCAACAAGTCAGAAACTGATAATGCAATAATTCTGATAAAGAATTTCATCAATGAATT
>CAYQPZ010000042.1:0-8911 GCA_964419505.1 uncultured Candidatus Nitrosopelagicus sp.
GGGTTTAGAGTACGTCTACAGATTTGCCCTTTGGTTTGGTATCCAGATTGAAGGTTAGTTCAAGGATGCCATTTGTGTAAGTGGCTTTTGGAGAGTCTGATTCGACCTTGTGCTGAATTGGGACGTTAACATGATAGCTCTTTTCTCCATGTTCAGCATCGATGTGAATGATATCCTCATCCACAACGACTTTTACATCGGTCTTTTCAACACCTGGCATCTCGGCAACAATCTTGAGAGTTTGTTCCTTGTCGTCAACCAAAGTGTCTATCAGAGGTTCTCTTTTCTCGGCAGTAGCTGCAGGTGGTTGGTTGGCACATCCGCAAGCGTCTGTAGTAGGTAAACTGTCTGGCTTGACATTTCCGTACTCTTGGATAACGGGTTTTCCATCAGGACCAACGGTCATGGTATAACCGAAATAGATTGGTTCAGATAGTCCGTTTGTGTTTCTTAGCATCTCAAACACATCATCTAGATTCCCAAAGGAACTAGACATCTGTTTGAAGATTCTATTGAATTCGTCGTTGAACATTGTCATATTTACCTGTATAATGTAATATCTATGACATTATATATACTTTATTCTGTATTTATCTATTAACTTACAGATTTCATGTTTAATTACATAATGTTATTATATATGTCATAGGTATTATATAATATGAGAACTACCGGCGTTTCTGTGCCTGAAGTTGTGCGTGAAATCATCACAAGGAACCGTTCAATCTACGAGTGTATGAAGATGGATGTTATCAACTATACGGCTCTAGCCGTGAAGATTCAACCTGATGTTGAAAAGACGATTGGAAACTCTGTAAACCTGAATACCATTGTAGTTGCCATAAAGCGATATGCAGATTCATTTGTTGATAAGGAAGAAGTCTCAAATGAGCCTGTTCTCAAAAATGCCAGACTTTCATTAACTGATGGAATAATGGGCATTCAATGGAATATGGTAGATGCTGGAGATGAAATGGCAAAAATGCTAAACGAGTTTCATAAGGAATTTGCAGACTCGGAATTCTTCAGACTCGGTGACTCGTTTAGAATTCTTACCGAAGATAGTGATAGGGTTAGACGAATGTTCCAATCACTGCCAAAGGAAAACGAGTACAATTCAGGACTGGCAAAGATCAAGGTCTCTGTTCCACCAAACCATAATAGATCAGATATAATGTCATTTGTTACTGAAATTCTACATTACAACGGAATTGATATGGCAGATGCACTATTCACCCAAGATGGACTTGTAATAGTTCTAAAAGAAGAAGATGCACCAAGAGCATATGAAAAATTACGAGCTCAGATTTCTAGGTAGATTATACGCCCAAAGTTTCTGCTTTTGATAAATCCAAAAAGACCTTATCGCCAACTGAAAGATTGAGTTCTTTGTATTCATGCATGTCAAGTTTGATGCTGGTATTTCCAGGACCGCCTCCCATACCTCCCATTCCACCTGCCATCATTTTATTGAGATTTTTCATCATGTCATCCATGTTGGTAAATCCCATTACATTTGATCCAAGTTGAGATGGTGGTTGATTTCCTTCTTTCATGTCTTTTGCTAAAGATAGTGAAACTACGACATATGGAGCACCATCAGGTGCTGCATCGACTCGCATTACAACAAACTCTTTTCGCATATTTTATCTCCAAAAAATCTATATTTTAATCTGTCATTTGGGCATGCTTTTTCTCAGTTATTGCTTTTAACCCATCTTCGAAAAAGAACTTTTCACCAAACGCTGGTTTTAGATCATCTAGCCAAATTGCATTTTCGTCATATTTTGCAAAGAATGGCTGATTTACCCATTTTGGGTCTCTGCCCTGAAGCATGCGTAAAACCATGACTTTTTGGCCATTTACCTCACCCACACCATCAATCTGGACCTTACCAGGAGTGGCTGACATGCTAGGACCTCGAACTGTTCTTGCTAATCCACTCACCTGCTCAATTGCTGTTTTGAAGATTTGGTGGGCTCGAACTAGAGGAACTCCAAAGTAATGCTGAGCGCCTGTATCTCTTACAACAAACATGTAATATGGAATACAGCCTAATTCGACCTGTTTCTGCCACATCTGTGCCCACATGTTGGCATCATCATTAATGTGAGTCAGTAAAGGAGATTGAGTTCTAATCTGAGCTCCAGTTTCTCTCATTTTTTTAATTGCTGCTTTTACTGAACCAGTTTTTAATTCTACAAGATGATTAAAGTGTGCCATTATAGATAGATGGATTCCTTTGGAAGTAATTCTTCTAAACGTGTCAAGTGTTTCTTCTGCATCTTTGTCTGTCAGAACTTTGTAAGGCCAATACGACAAAGCTTTGGTGCCGATTCTGATTGTTTTCAAATTTGGAACATCTGCATCAAGTAATTTATCAATATATGCAGCAAACAAACTTGCTTTCATTATCATGGGGTCACCGCCAGTAAATAGAATATCACTGACCTCTGGATGTTCTGTAACATATTGGGATAATGATTCACCTTCTTTCATTGCGAACTTCATTTCATCCATTCCAACAAACTGTGGCCATCTAAAACAAAATGTACAATATGCATGACATGTTTGCCCCTGACTTGGGAAAAACAATACAGTTTCGTTATACTTGTGTTGCATTCCATACAGTTTTGTTCCATCTTTTAGAGTTGGAACATTTAGCTCCATCTGTCCTGCTGGATGTGGATTAAGTTTTAGACGAATATCATTTGCTGTCTCTTGAATCTCTTTTCTATCTCCTCTCTTCAAAACTGGAGCCATTTGATCAAAGTGTTCTGGTTCAAGCATTCCTTTTTGAGGAAATGTCAATGCAAAGATTGAATCGTTTTCTACATTGTTCCAGTCAATCAGTTGTTCAATTACATAGTTGTTAGCTTTGAAAGGCAAAACATTCCCTACCACTTCCATATCGAAAATTTGCTCTTCTGTGAATTTTTCAAGTTGTGGTAGTTTTCTGAAATTTGCTAATGTGTAAGACTGAATTGATGGTGATTCATCTACGGTCCAAACTGACTCTTGAGATGTCTGTGCCATTTTGTATAATAGGCAAATACGTCTGTTAAACTTTAGGATCCGTGCCTGAACAGGCACAAAATTTTGAAAAAATTAGTCAGAGTGGATTATTTGTGTTCTAATTATTCGTGAAATGTTGTATACTGTAATCTTGTTTTCTTCAGATGAATTACTCAAGATTCTGACAGAGAGACCTGAATCATTAGGAAGAATGCTTGCTCCTCCAACAACCTCATCATTATCTTTGAAAAGTTGGTTAATTTTTTCGTAAAGTTTCTCAGTATGCTCTTTTTTTGTTACTACAAACATTGTTGAAAGAACAGTTTTGTTTCCAAACATTCCCAAAATATTCATTGTCTGGTTTTTTGGTTCTAAGATAGAGTTGTCATGAAACTTGATTTCATTTTTATCATTATAGCATAATGTTCTCAGATAGCAAATGTCATAATCAAATAGTTCGCCCATTGCAACTCTTCCCGGTACAATTGTTTCTGAATAGACTAAGGTTGCAGAATCATCAACCGTAAATGTTGTCTTTTGATAATATCGTGAACTTTTGTATGGGATTAATTGTTCTGGAAGAAATTCCAGATAACAATCCTTACCAACTTTAAGATTAATCATCTGTGTAGCATAGTTTGAATTCATTTTGTAAATTCTTGTGGCACCTTGAGTGGTGATGTGTGATATAGCTTTGTTCTTCAATTCAATGTCTGTTCTGTATCTATCACCCTGTAGAACACCACCTGATGGTGATAAGATGAATATGTGAGCCATGGAAGGAACTGTCTCATCATAGTGTAATGCTTTTTGAACATACAGCGGAACTTGAGTGCGTTGTTCTGTGACGATGGTCTTACTTCGTTGTGAATCATGTTCCAAGATTAATTTTAAAAATCCAACCTTACCAGTCTTACCAACATCCATCTGTGAAACTTTTCCATCTAGTGATGCAATTTGTAGTGGTACATCTTCTGGAAAACAAAATTTCAAATCTGTCATACTGTTTCTACCACCGAATTCTTTGGAGGTTGGTCGAACAACACATCGTGTGTAATGTGTTGTGCAACATCTTGCACGCCTTGATCTGTCTTGCAGTTTACAAGCACGTATGGCTTGTTTGTTCTGAGGACTTTTGCATCACGCTCCATTACACTCAAGTCAGCATCAACCAATGGAGCAAGATCTATTTTGTTAATTACCAAAAGGTCCGAGGTCTCAATTCCCAATCCTCCTTTTCGTGGATATTTGTCTCCACCAGATACATCTACAATGTAAATAGAATAATCAGCTAATGCAGGACTAAATGTGGTTGTTACATTGTCACCACCACTTTCAATAATTATCAAGTCTAAATCAGGATGTTCAGCTTCGATTTTTTCTATTACTGATAGATTAATTGAAGGATCCTCACGTACTGCAGTGTGTGGACATCCGCCTGTAGCAAGACCAATTACCATATTTTCTGGAAGCAATCCTTGTTCTGTTGCAAGATTCTTACGCATTCTGTCTGCATCTTCCTTTGATATGACATCATTTGATATGATACATACACGATAATTGTTCTTTGCAAGAAATGGCACAACACGTTCGATTAACATGCTCTTTCCACTACCTACGGGTCCGCCAATTCCAACTCTTGGTATTCTAGAAGCCATATCAGTTCGAATTATGTGATGAACATCTTGGAGAACTTTTGTTCGTGAGTCATTTGTATAATATCATATTCTGGTGTAAACTGCCACATTTCATCAAGATTCTTGTCTGCATAGATATCTACAGTTTTTGAGATAATTGGTTTTAGATTGTGAAGAGTTTTTTGGCTTTGTATGTGATCTAATATTCCTAAACGAAGTGATGCACCAACAATGCTAACGCAAACACCATAAAGTAACATCTGTAATGCATTCTTTTTTGTTATTCCCAATGCATTACTACATACTGCAGATGCAACAGGATGTGTAGCTAGTGTTTTGGAGTCCTGTAATGATTGAGAAAATTTTTGTAATGTATCATCTTGTACGAATGCCTTTACACACTTGATCATCTGTGAACCGGCCATGCATGATGCATCTCGTGCTTCTTTGGTTAATTTCATCGAGTGTAGAAATTTGTCACATTCTATGACTCTGTCGATATCGCCTGAAGATGCAAAATCATATGCGTTTGACAGTGCCACACAGTCAGAAGGACCAATCTGCTGGGAGATTACAGTCTCAATGAATGACTGTATATCATCAATTGTATGGATTTTTTTTTCGTCAAATAGTGTTTCAAGTCCACTTGACATTGTATACAATCCAGTTGGAAAAAATGAGTCAGACAACTGCATCATACTCATATCAGAAAAATCAGTGCTCATGTGAATTCATTCCCTTGTTAGATGTAAAAATTTCTTCTGATACATGTAGTTCTAAATGATCAACTATGTCATGAAATAATTCTTTGAATAAATCAAGCTCTCCATCGTTATGTATTGGAAAAACAATAGTGCCATCGTCAGAGATTGAGATTGGTCTGTGACGATTACCTATGATGTGACCAACTTGAACTAGTAATGTGGGATTATTTTCTTCTTTAACTCTAACATGAAGAACTTTTTCTGGCAATTGATGTATCATGATCGTATCTGAATTAGCATTTAGTACATCACCAGTCTGTAATGTTTTTCCAGGTTCAAAAACAAGTCCAAGTTCTAATCCATCTTCAGTTGTCTTTTGTAATCTAGATTTTTCCATTTCAGATCTAGTCAAAAATAATTTTTTGAGTGTGCCATTTAATTTTGCTTGTTCTATTTTTTCTTTAACGCTTGTTTCATGATGCACATTACCTAAAACAGAATTAACGATCAGCATGTAAATGAGTGATTTTTGGCCAAGTTAAATTTTTAGGGTGTTTTTTTAATTGTTAAATATAGTAAAATTCAAAATTATTCATGTTCTTAACGCCAAGAGAAATTGATAAACTACAAATTTTTACCGCCGCACAAGTGGCACAAAGGCGAAAAGATCGCGGTTTAAAATTAAATCATCCAGAATCCGTTGCGATTATTGCAGATCATATACTGGAAGGTGCAAGGGATGGAAAATCAGTATCAGAACTAATGAGTTCTGGAAAAAACGTTTTGAAAAAAGATGATGTATTACCAGGAGTTTTAGATATTATTCATACAATCCAAGTTGAAGCCACGTTCAATGATGGAACTAAACTTGTAACAATACATGACCCCATAGTGTGATAGATATGATTTCAAGATGGCGTTCTAGAGTACCACACATAGGCGAGTACATGCCTAAAGATGAAGACATTGTTGCTAATGATGGTAAAAAGACAATCAAACTTAATGTTTCAAATACTGGTGACAGACCAATTCAGGTTGGATCACATACACACTTTTCTGAAGCAAATAAGGCATTAGAATTTGACAGAGAGAAAACACTTGGATTTCATCTTAACATAGCATCTGGTACATCTATCAGATTTGAACCTGGAGAATCAAAGCATGTAGAAGTTGTAGAATTTGGTGGTACCAAAACAATATTCGGTTTTAGTGGACTGGTGAGCGGTGATTTGGAATCGAAAAAAGATGATGCAATTAAAAACATTCACGAGAAAGGTTTCAAAAATGTTTTGGAGGATGTAAAAGTGGAATCAAAC
Organism: uncultured Candidatus Nitrosopelagicus sp.; assembly: GCA_964419505.1. Lineage (GTDB taxonomy): Archaea > Thermoproteota > Nitrososphaeria > Nitrososphaerales > Nitrosopumilaceae > Nitrosopelagicus. Next base: position 6,673 of record CAYQPZ010000042.1, read on the forward strand.
CCACTTCAAATACCACGTCAACGATATGTGGAATTATTTGGACCTACAGATGGTGACAGAGTTAGATTAGCTGATACTGATTTGGTAATGCAGATTGAAAAGGATCTAATCAAGTATGGTGATGAATTGGTGTTTGGTGGAGGCAAAAGTGCTAGAGATGGACTTGGACAAGCTAGTGGTGTTTTACGAGAAGACTCTGCAGATTTAGTAATCACTAATGCCATGATTATTGATCCTGCACTTGGTATCATAAAGGCGGATATTGGAATTAAGGATGGAAAAATTCTTGGCGTTGGTAATGCTGGAAATCCAAATGTAATGGATGATGTAGACATTGTTGTTTCATCAAACACAGAAATCATTTCAGGTGAACATACGATTTGTACTCCTGGAACAATAGATAGTCACATTCACTTTATCTCTCCGCAACAAGCAATTGATGCAATTTGTAATGGCACAACAACAATGATTGGAGGTGGAACAGGACCTGCAGATGGAACAAATGCAACTACATGCACTCCTGGAGAATTTAATATTCATAAAATGATAGAGGCCGTAGAGGAATTTCCATTAAACTTTGGATTTTTGTGTAAAGGAAATGACTCTAGAGAAGAATCGTTGATGGAACAGGTGAAGGCTGGTGCATGTGGACTAAAGTTACATGAAGACTGGGGAACCACGCCTGCAACGATAAATTCTGCACTAAATGTGGCTGATAAGACAGATACGCAGGTTGCTATACACACTGATACATTAAATGAGTGTGGTTATGTGGACGATACAATTGCTGCGATAAATGGCAGAGTAATCCATACTTATCATACAGAAGGTGCAGGAGGCGGACATGCCCCTGACATTATGAAGATAGCGTCAGAGCCGAACGTTTTGCCATCATCTACTAATCCAACAAGACCATTTACCACAAACACTCTAGAAGAGCATCTTGACATGATGATGGTATGTCATCATCTGAATCCATCTGTTCCAGAGGACATTTCATTTGCAGAGTCAAGAATAAGGGCTGAGACAATAGCAGCTGAAGATGTCTTGCATGATGTTGGAGCTATTAGCATGATGTCATCAGACAGTCAAGCCATGGGAAGAATAGGAGAAGTGACAACAAGAAACTGGCAGACTGCTGACAAAATGAGAAAGATGAAAGGAAATCTTCCTGAAGATGATGGTGATAATGATAACTATAGAATCAAACGATATATTTCAAAAATTACAATCAATCCCGCAATCACACATGGCATATCAGAATATGTTGGTTCGCTGGAACCAGGAAAAATCGCAGACATTGTAGTATGGATGCCACAATTTTTTGGAATCAAACCAAAGATGATCATCAAAGGAGGCTTCATAGCCTATGCATTAATGGGTGATCCAAATGCATCAATTCCTACAACTGAGCCCGTATACTATCGACCTATGTTTGGAGCACTTGGAAAAGCCAAGAAGACTACATCTGTCACTTTTACATCACAAATTGCGCTTGACAATGGATTGGAAGAAAAACTGCAGATTGAAAAGAAATTAGTGCCAGTAAAGAACTGCCGAAACATTGGAAAAAAAGACATGGTGTATAACGATGCAACACCAAAAATTGAAATCGACCCAGAGACCTATGAGGTTAAAGTTGATGGAGAAATTGCTACAGTAGATCCTGCAAAAGAAGTCTCTCTTTCAAGATTGTATAGTCTGTACTAATAGCCTGTATTTCCTGTTCCTAATAGCAGTCTTCTATTGTTTATCGTACGTCTGATCAGTAAGAATCCCACACCGGTGGTAAATGCACCAAATAATATATTCACCAGATTTGGTCCCTCTCCTTCTCCGCCACCCATCAAAGTGAACAGTAAACCTAGAATCATCAACAGTCCCCCAAGACCTCCAATTATCAGCATGGGAATTGGAAATTTGTTTGTCATTTCCTTTTTGCTTTTGTCAGGTAGAAGTCCAGTAAGTGCGACTTTATGGCATACATCACAAAAGTGCTTTTGCTTTTTTCCTTGCCAAGCAGTTTTTAGAAAATAAAATTCAGTTTGGCATAAATCGCATGTACGCATTGGTAGTGTAACTTTTCCATGATCTTCCCAGTTTGCACCTATCTGCATCATACAAGGCTTACAATAACTACCACCTATTCGCCATAACTTTTTGAACTTGTATTTCTTGAAACCGAGTACAAGTCCACAACCGCTACAAGATGCCATGTTTGGATCCTAAACCTCGCATT
>CAYQPZ010000043.1:0-8815 GCA_964419505.1 uncultured Candidatus Nitrosopelagicus sp.
AAAACACCTTCTAATGATTTTGGATGAATGAAAGTAACTTTGGTTCCAGCGGATCCAGGTCTGACTTTTCCTAGAAACTGTACACCACACCCTTCCATTCTCTCAACCTCACCTTCAATGTTATCAGTTTCTAGTGCAATGTGATGTAATCCCTGACCTTTTTTATCTAGAAACTTTTTGATTGGACTATCATCATTTGTGGGTTGCATTAATTCGATTCTTCCATTTTCCATAGGTAAAATAGCAACTTTTACTCCCTCCAACTCTACTGTCTCAAATTCTACATCATCTATGCCTAATGCTTGTTGATACACCTTAGCTGATGCTTCTACATCATTAACTGCAATTGCAATGTGATCAATTTTCATTTAGAATATCTCCTTTGGTCTATATTCACCAAACACTTCACGCAGAGTATTGCTAATTTCTCCTGTAGTGGCATATGCTTTGACAGAGTTTAGAATAAGCGGCATTAAGTTATTATCAGTTTCTGCAGCTGACTGTAATTTTGATAATGCTCTATCAGTCTTCTTATTATCACGAGATTTACGTAAGGCTTTGATTACCTTTTCTTGTTTTCTTCCTAATGAATCATCAATTCGTAGTAGTTTTTGTTTTGCCTCAGACTCGTCTACAAATTTGTTTACACCAACCAATATTCGAGAATCGTTATCAACCTCTTTTTTGAGGCGATATGCATTTTGTCTAATTTCAGCCTGAAAGAATCCTTTGTCGATTGCCTTAAGCGAGCCACCCATTTTATCAATTCTTTTGAGATATTTCCATGTCTGCTCTTCAATCTTATCACATAATTCTTCAAGATAATGAGAACCTCCCATAGGATCAACTGTTTTTATAATTCCCGATTCATGTGCAACGATTTGCTGTGTACGTAATGCGATTTTTGCAGACTCTTCAGTTGGAAGTGCCAATGCCTCATCTCGAGAGTTTGTATGAAGTGATTGTGTTCCACCCAAAACAGATGCCATAGTCTGCATCGCAACACGGACTATGTTATTGTCTGGTTGCTGGGCTGTCAAAGACTCGCCACTTGTCTGAGTGTGGAATTTTAACTGTAATGATTTTTGGTTCTTTGCGTGGAATCTTTCTTTTAGGATTTTTGCATAAACTTTTCTTGCGACTCTAAATTTGGCAATTTCTTCGAAGAACTCTATTGTACAACAGAAGAAAAATGATAGCCTTGGTGCAAAATCATCAATTTTCAATCCCTGTTCCAAGCAGGTCTCAATGTATTGAATGGCATTTGCTATTGTAAATGCAATTTCTTGGACTGCAGTAGAACCAGCCTCACGTATATGGTAGCCAGAGATTGATATAGGATACCATTGAGGGACCTCTGTTGCACAATATCCAATCATATCACCTATAATTCTCATTGAGGGCTCTGGTGGATAGATGTAGGTATTTCTTGCAATGTATTCCTTCAAGATGTCATTTTGTGTTGTACCACGAAGCTGCTTACTTGAAAAACCCTGAGACTGTCCAACTGCAATATAGTATGCAAGTAAAGTGGATGCGGTAGAATTGATTGTCATTGATGTGGAAACGTTACCTAGTTTGATTCCGTTGAAAACAGTTTGCATGTCTTTGAGAGATGCGATTGATACACCAACTTTTCCAACCTCACCTTCTGCTTGTGGTGCATCAGGATCATGCCCTATCTGTGTTGGTAAATCAAATGCCATTGAAATTCCGGTTTGACCTTTCTCTAGCATGAACTTGTATCGTTTGTTGCTTTGTGCAGCATCACCAAATCCTGCATACTGACGCATTGTCCAAAACCTATCACGATACATTCCTGTATGAATACCTCGTGTGAATGGAAATTTTCCTGGCTCTTCTCTTACCTGTTTTTTTGTAGACTTTTGATAAAATGGTTTTATTGGAATGTTAGAGTCAGTTACATATTTTTTTTCTGCTTGTTTTGCTGTCTTTTTTACTACCATATATCATCACTTTAAGAAATTTTTTGTCAGCTTGTCTGCTGCCTCAAATGGATCTATCTTTTTCTCCTGAACTTTTTTGAGATATGATGAGAATGATTTACTCTTGCCAATCATTGTTAAAATTTCCTGTTGTACATTATTTAAAATAATGTCTTCCAATTCAGATTCCAAACGAAGTTTTTCAGAATGTTTTTTGTTTTTTGTTTTTTGTTTCATCAAATCTTTGAGTTCCTTTGCTAATTCTTTGATTCCCTTGTTTTTCTTTACAGATGTTTGTAAGATTAGATTTTTGTCTTCTGCACTTCCAACAAAATCAACTAAGGCTTGATACAGTTGTGTTGCGCCATCCAAGTCACTCTTGTTTACTAGATAAATATCACCAATTTCTGTAATTCCTGCCTTGATTGTTTGAATACTATCTCCAGTGTGTGGATTGAAAGCTACAACTGTAATGTCAGAAACTTTTGAAATGTCAATTTCGGTTTGTCCTGCCCCTACACTTTCTATTATTATTGGATTAAATCCAGCGTATTCTAATACACGTAAACTGTTTCGAATGGAATGTGCAATAGCACCTGTTGCACCACGAGATGCAATGCTTCTAATGTATGTCCCACTGTCAGTTAATTCAGACATCCTAACACGGTCACCCAAAATAGCACCTCCAGTTACATGACTTGTAGGATCGATTGCCAAGACGGCAGGCTTTAACTTTAGTTTACGCAGTTCTAATGATAATTTGTTGATCAGAGATGATTTGCCAGCTCCTGCGGAACCTGTTATACCAATCACGATTGCCTTTCCAGACGTCTTATAGATTTTTTTGATTAATTTTCGTGCCTCTTTTGGGTCATTTTCCATTATGGATATGGCCTTTGCAATCGCACCACGTTTTGCTTTTTTTAAATCTGGGAGCATTGCCATACAAAACTGTCTCATTCCTTGATTAAAATCTCTTACCTGTAATCAGTGAAGAAAGATTTTAAGGTAAATGTTTAGGAATTAACTCATGAGGCAAAATGTATCATCAAGACGAGTCAAGATACTAGTCGCTAAACTTGGTCTTGATGGTCATGACCGAGGTGCCCTAGTTCTGTGTAGAGCGTTTAGAGATGCGGGAATGGAGGTAATCTATTCAGGATTGTTTGCTACACCAGACAGAATTGCACAGATTGTACAAGATGAAGATGCAGATGCTGTCGCACTAAGTTTGTTAAATGGCGCTCATGGAACACTTTTCCCAAGAGTTGTCAAGGAGCTAAAAAAGAAAAAAATTAATGATGTGTTAGTTGTCGGAGGAGGGGTTATTCCTGAAGAAGATAAAAAAATATTAGAAAAATCAGGAGTTACTGGAAACTTTGGTCCGGGGACATCACTTGATGTAATTATTGATCATGTTACAAAAGGTGTTTCTAAGTTAAGAAAATTGTAATTATTCAGTAGAGTCAGGCCACATCATTTTTCGCATTTGTTTTCCAACAACTTCGATTTGATGATTATCTAATTCTTTCATATATTTGTCAAATGCTGCCTTACCCTCATTTTGATAATTTTTAATCCATTCATCATTGAAGGTGCCATCTTGGATCATTTGAAGAACTTTTTTCATTTTCTCTTTTGTATCACCTGTCATAACCATTGGACCACGTGTCAATCCACCATATCGTGCTGTTTCAGAAACACGTCTCCACATTCCGTTAATTCCGTATTTTTGAATCATGTCTACGATCAGTTTTAGTTCATGTAATACCTCAAAGTATGCAATTTCGGGCTGATAACCAGCTTCAACTAGTGTCTCAAATGCGTTAACTACCATTGATGCAGACCCGCCACACAAATCTGCCTGTTCTCCAAACCAGTCAGTTTCAACTTCTTCTTTGAAAGTTGTTTTGATTAGTCCAGCTTTTGCACTTCCAATTGCTTTTCCAATTCCAAGTGTCCTATCCCATGCTGTTCCAGTCTTATCTTGTTCTACTGCAACAATTGATGGTGTTCCAAAATTCTCAAGGTACGTTTCTCTTACTTTAGAGCCAGGACCCTTTGGTGCAACCATAATGACATCAACGTTATCTGGTGCATCAATCCATTTCCAATAAATTGCTGCAGCATGAGAAAATGATAAGGCGTTTCCTTCAGAAAGATTTGGAGCAATTTCTTCCTTGTACACTTTAGCCTGAATCATGTCTGGAATCAATATATGAATAATGTCTGCTTTTTTACATGCGTCTGCAACTGATAATACTTCATGCCCATCACCTTTTGCTTTTTGCCAGCTAGTACCACCTTCTTTAAGACCAATTACAATATTAAGACCAGAGTCTTTCATGTTGTTTGCTTGGGCATCTCCTTGAATTCCATAACCAATTACTGCTATGATTTGATCTTTTATTGGGTCAAGGGATATGTCCAAATCTTTCCAAGTTTGTACCATTAAATGCATTCAAAAATCTGCAAATATAATTCTATGAAATGAAAGATAAATTATAAAATTCAATTACATCTATAAGATAATTTTAGAATCCATCAGGTGGATTTTGCACAAATACATTACAAACAAGGGCATCTATCTTATCGTCTCTATACTGCACATTACATGAGACAAATTTGCCTTTCAGGGCTTGTTCAAGTTCTTTTTGTGATGTTTCCTTGTATTCGGGGTTATCAGGATTATCAATCTTTGAGATTATTATTTTTTCAATCCTGCTATATTGTTCCTGGTTATCCTTTCTATAATGAGTAACGTCCAATTCAAATACATTGCCAGAAATACATCTTATAACAGGACCTCCTATTCCATCCCCCATACTAATACATCATGATAAAGTGATATAAAGTTCAAATTTCTTATTTGGAGATCATTCTTGAGCATTTAATACAAAATTTGCCTACCTCAAAGACATAAAGTAGTTTATTACAGTTCTTACATCGTCTCTCGGTTCTAGTTTTATCATAACCGTATGGCATCTTATTATTATCAGTTATCTTTGCTAATAGCATTTTGTAGATCATCAAAGGCAGATTGTACTTCTTCCACAGCGGCACCGTCTTCTAATGTACTCACATCACCAACATTTTCCTTATTTGCAATAGCCTTTAGAAGCCTACGCATTATTTTTCCACTTCTTGTTTTTGGAAGTTTTGCCACAAAATAAAATTCGGATGGAGTTGCAATAGGTCCTATACCATTTCTAACATGTTCGATTAACTCTTTACGTAAAACATCATTTGGTGTGTTAATACCTTCTTTCACAACAATAAATGCAATAATTGACTCTCCCTTTATTTCATCAGGTATTCCGCACACTGCAGACTCTGCAACATCATTATGTGAAACAAAAGCGCTTTCTAATTCTGCAGTTCCAATCCTATGACCTGCAACTTTCAAAACATCATCAGATCTTCCCAATAACCAAATATATCCATCACTATCTTTAATGGCATAATCCCCTGGGTAATACATTCCCTGATACTTTGACCAATACACGTCTCTATACTTGTCATCATCACCCCATAATGTGAGTAACATTCCAGGCCAAGGTTTCCTAATCACTAATGAACCCTTAACACCATCATCAACTTCATTTCCATCATCACCAACTACTACAATATCAACACCCGGAATTGGTCTTGTTGCTGACCCTGGTTTTAATGGAATGGTCTCAATCCCTGGTAGATTACTAATCATCATTCCACCTGTTTCTGTTTGCCACCATGTATCAATTATTGGACATTTATTCTTCCCAATCACATCAAAATACCATTTCCAAACTTCAGGATTAATTGGTTCACCTACCGTTCCAAGAAGACGTAACGATGATAAATTAAAAGAATTTGGAATGTCATCGCCAAATTTCATAAACATACGTAATGCAGTTGGTGTTGTGTAGAAAATCGTCACGTTATATTTTTGAATTATATTCCACATTCTTGATGCGTTAGGATAATCTGGTGCACCTTCATACATTACTTGTGTTGCACCATGTAAAAGTGGTCCATACACAACATAGCTGTGACCTGTCACCCAACCTATATCAGCAGTACAAAAATATATGTCACTATCTTTAATATCAAATGCCCACTTGAATGTAGAGTATAAGTGAGTTAGATATCCTCCAGTTCCATGTAAAACTCCCTTTGGTTTTCCTGTTGTTCCAGAAGTATATAATATGTAGATTGGATGTGTGCTTTCAAGTTTTTCAGCATCACAATCGTCTGATGCTTTATCCATCAAATCTGACCAAATGCAATCTTTGTCATTTAATGATATATCATTATGTGCTCGTCTAAACACTATAACATGTTCTACTGAACTAACATGTGACACAGCTTCATCTACTATATCTTTGAGTTTAATGAGTTTGCCTTTTCTAAATCCACCATCTGCAGTGATTATTATTTTCGAGCCCGAATCAACCACTCTATCCTTTAATGAAGTTGCACTAAATCCAGAAAAAACAACTGTGTGGATAGCACCTATTCTTGCGCATGCTAACATTGCAATTACCAATTCTGGAATCATCGGAAGATAAATTGTTATTCGATCACCATTTTTGACTCCCAATGATTTAAGCACATTTGCAAATTTTTTGGTCTGCACATAGAGTTGTCTATATGTAATGGTACGAGAATTTCCGTCTTCACCTTCCCAAAAAATTGCAGTTTTGGATGATTTTTCTTTCTGGTTAACATCTAGTGCATTATATGACGCATTAATCTCTCCACCAGTAAACCATTTTGCAAATGGTGGATTCCAGTCAATAGTTTTTTCCCATAATTTGAACCATTTTAGAAGTTTCGCCCTTTCATTCCAAAATAAAATCGGGTCAGATTCTGAATCATTTCGTATAGAAGTATCATTGTTACCTAAGCCAATTTCAAATTTTTTAGAATTCAATATGATTTAGATTATAATGTGTGATTTTAAAATGTTAGATTTTGTCTAGTCTTGATTCATTCGTTTAAGCCAATCTGACTCTGAGAATTTTTTTTCTTGCGTTTGTTCTTCGTGTACTGATGATTCAGTTTCTGGAATTATCATTGGTGGATTATGAACCTGTTCCGAAGATGAGGACTCTGTACCAGGTGGTTCTGGCAAACGAGACTCTATTGGCTCACCTCCGTCTGGATTTGTGAGATATGTTACTGCAGAATCCTGTATTGGATGTAATGCAGGTCCTGTAGTTAGCACATCTTCTATAGATAGATTTGTAAGTCTGGATTTAACTTTACCAATCTCATCTTTTTCATAGTTCATGTGCTGAAGCATTTCGTCAGTTTCTTGTTGAACTTGTTCGAATGTTTCCTGAGAAATCTCGTTACTTTTGCATTGCACTTTTGCATCAAACAAAAGAACTTTTACAGCTTTCAACTGTGAATTGATTTCAACAACACGCTCTTCTAATTCAGAATTTATTTCTGTTTCAGTGTTTTGTAAAGTCATTAATTTCGTTCTGTTCTTCTCATGAATTAATTCTGCATCATCTTTCATGGTGTCGTTGTCAGAAACAATTTCCATTAACGCAGTAAGACGTCGGACAGTAAGCTCTTTATCTTTGAGCAGACGTTGTGAGTCCAATCTCCACTTTGGAATGAAAATCACTACTTCAGATTTTACAACGAGTTGTTCATATGAAATTTGTTTTAAACCTTCTGAACCGCAATTGATTCCTACGGTTTGAATGGAACCGTCAATGTCAGTTGAAGTGCCTAAGACCTTTCCCATTGGTGCGCCATACATATCTTTGACTGGCATCCCAATTATGCTTACATCGTTGCTACTCATAATGTTGAATTGAAAGATCTGTATAATCGACAAAGTGTGAATAAGGTTAGAATTTTTGGTACAAACAAATTAACTAAATTAAACTTCGTGCCTAAACGCAATTTTAAAATTCAATCAGACACGCCTTACTATATTGATTGAGAAAGAAGAAATTGGAAAGGTATTACAATTTGTTTCCGAATACTGGGACAAATTAAAGGATGACCAGAATAATGAAGCTCTCAAAATACTACCAAGTAAATTTTGGATGAAGTCGTTTGGTGGACCAGTTGGTAATAATAAAGGTCCTAAAGGAAGATGGATTACAACATTAATGTATACAGAAGATTCTGATGTGGATAAAGCATTCAAAGAAGTTTTAACCCGTTGGCAAATAAAAGGACAGCAATCATCCACTAATCTACCAACCAAATCACCCGATCTAATTCAAATTGGTTCAGGTAAAAATAAAACCAATTAGAAAAGTTAGAATCTATTGTCTGAATTTACTGATACAGAGAAAAAGAGATTATTACGACATTTTTCAAATGTAGATAAATCAGTTTTTGCAATAATTACACCACAACAAGTTGACCGTGGTGCTCTGATGTCACGCTATAGTAGAACCGATAAGAGTATGAGGAAAATTTTCTTAGACGAATTTTTAAAAAATAAAAATCGTGGAGAAGAATTTTACACTAGAGTCCTTTTAGAATATGGAGATGACTCTGTTGCAGAACTTGGTGGTGCACAAATTGCAATTGAAGGATTATCAAACATTGCGGTAAAAAAAATTGAAGACCGAAGAATTGGATTATCATATTTAGAAAAATCATCACGTTATGTTTCATGGGATAAAAAAATTAATGGTAAATACAAATTTTATCGTGAACCAGACATTATGAAATCACGTTATGCTGATATCTACTTAGATGCATGCAATCTTGATTTTGATATCTACACACGAAGTATACAATCTATGTTGAAATTAATTCGTGAGCATGATTCTATTGAAAATTATAGTTTCAAGGAACATAGTGGTAAAGAAAAAAAGTTTGGGCAATTAAATGATAGTAATGATGTTAAA
>CAYQPZ010000044.1:0-8737 GCA_964419505.1 uncultured Candidatus Nitrosopelagicus sp.
TTTGCTTTTCTAAAACCATGACTGAATGTTTTATCATATAGTTTTGAATATTCATATGATTTTGGTTTTATCACATCTCCAATTATAATAATAGCTGTCATTGTGATTCTTTCGGCCTTTACTTTACTTGCAATATCGTCAAGTGTTCCAACAATTATTTTTTGATCCTTTCTGCTTGCTTTGTAAACTACTGCAACTGGAGTAGTTTTTTTGTATCCACCGATAATAGCCTCTTTTGTAATTTTGGTTAATAGATGGACACTTAGATAAAAAATCAGTGTTGATTGATGTTTTGCAAGCTCAAAAATTTTTTCCCTTTTTGGAACTTTTGTTCTTGATTCTGCTCTTGTAATGATCATTGTTTGCGTCACGCCTGGAAGCGTTAATTGCGTACCAAGTGCCGCGGCAGCAGCCAAAAATGATGTTACTCCAGGCACAACTATAGACTCTATTCCTTGTTTTTCCAGATTATCAATTTGTTCTCTAATTGCACCATATATCGCAGGATCACCATCATGCAATCTAATTACAGTTTTTCCTTTTTTCGAATTTTTTAAAAGTAAATCAAATATTTCTTCACGGACAAGTTTCGCTGCATCATATTTTTTTCCTTTTTTATTATATTTTAAAATCTCAGGAGGAATTAATGAGCCCGAATAAACTATGACGTCTGCTTTCTGAACCAGTTTTTTTGCCTTTATTGTAATTAAATCAGGGTCGCCCGGACCACAGCCAACAAAATATACCTTAGACACGTTTTATCACCAGAATCGAAAAGTACTTTGTAGTAAGAGTGTCATCATTTACATCACCTAGTCTTAATTTTCTGATAATTTCTTTGTCTGTTCCTAAATCTTGTCCAATTGCAAATATAGAATCATCAGGGAATCCAGACTCTCTAACTAGTTCAATCACTTGATCAAAATAGCGACCATCTTTAAGAAATACTAGAACTTCAGAATGTTTTGCAATCTCTTTGACAGAACTCAGATCATAGCATGATGGAATAATTGCAACTTTTTCTGCCCCTTCTGCTATACTTATTCCAACTTTAGATGCAAATGTAAACATAGAAACAATTCCTGGTATTACAGTAATTTTCATATCAGGATAATCCTGGCTGATCTCTCTGTGCATGTATATCCATGTACTGTATAGGTAAGGATCACCAACTGTCAGATAGACAACATTTTTTCCTGACAAAACTTTTTCTGCCATTATTTTTGCATTCTTTTTCCAATGTTCCTCAAGTATGCTTTTGTCTTTTGTCATTGGAAAAATTAATTTAGTAATTTCCTGATTCTTGGATTTGTCAATTAACGAATCAACCACTGATAATGCAATACTTGGTCTATCCTCTTTTGATGCAGGACACATAATGGCATCTGCGTTTTTAATTGCATTTACTGCTTTTACAGTAAGTAAATCAGGATCGCCGGGTCCAACTCCAATTCCAACTAATTCAGGCATGAAAAACGGTCTCTTCTCCCAATTAAAAATCTAGATTAATCTTTTGTAGCAGATATAATAGTGACCGGATTTCTTGCAAGCATCATAGTGCCAGTAGAAGTCTTACGGCTTTTTCCAATAGTGATTTGTGTAATATCAACCGAATTAAATTTCAATTTATCAATAGTTTGTAATACAGCATATAATGTCTCAATTAGTATAGTAGCAATAACAATTCTACCTCCAGACTGTAGTTTACTCTCACAAAGTTGTACAATTTCCTGTGTATCACCACCTGTTCCACCTATGAAAATTGCATCTGCCTCAGGTAGTTCAGACATCTTCTCCTTGGCATTCCCAAAAATCAGTGTTGCATTAGACACACCAAATTTTTTAAGATTAAGTTTTGTCAGTTCTATTGCATCGGGATCAATATCCACAGCAACTATTTTACCACTTGTTTCAATCTGTAATCCTGCCTCAACAGTTATTGAACCACTACCACATCCAATATCCAAAACAGTCTGACCTGTAGATAACCTAGCTTTGCTAATCTGAATAGCTCTTACTTCCTCTTTTGTAATTGGTACTGATTCGGCTCTTTCAAATTCTTCATCTGGTATGCCAGGTGTCTTTGATTTCCACATTTAATAGCATCCGTTTATGGAAAAGGGATTAAGCTTGGACTACTAGCACTATTCACTAATGTGTATGATACTATCCAAACAAATAGGTAAATGAAAACAAAACTACCAATTCCTGTTGTTACATACTTTTTCTTATTCTGAATTCTTATTCTCCATGTTTTTGCGATGATTATTGTTGCTATGAATAACATTATCATAAATCCAATCGACGTCCACCTTTTTTCTTCTACATCTACAATATCTTCGAATACAAAAGTTGCTATAATACCACCTATAACTGCGAATACAACACGCATCCAAAACAATTTATCAGTTAATTTCTTTGTTGCTGATTTGTCCTCAAAGGTTTCAGCACTTTCCTTTTGTATCTCAGTGTCAGATGTTGATTCTGTTGGTTCAGGCTGGGCTTTAGATTCTGTTGATTCTGTTGGTTCAGGCTGGGCTTTAGATTCTGTTGATTCTACATTTGTTTCTGTAGAATCAGGTTCTTCTTTCTTTTCGTTGTCATTTGGTTTTGGTTTTTCGGAACCCCATCTTCTTTTCTTAAATCTAGCCAATGAATTTCTAGATTCACTCCTATAGTCTTGTTTAAAATCTTTGTCAAGGCAATTACTGGGTTTGAAACAGTAAGAGTATAATCACCTATACTGTATTTACTTCTATGACCCTTGCAGGAATTGAATTAGCATATTTGGTAAAGGAGATCGGTGAACAGGTACAAGGCTGTTATGTTAGTAACATATATGGAATAAATCGAAACAGTCTACTTTTCAAAATGCGGCATCCAGACAAACCAGACATAATGCTAATGATCTCTAGTATGGGAATGTGGACAACAAATAAAAAAATTGATCCAATTGAGCCAAACAAACTTTTGCGACGATTACGAAACGATCTTCTTAGATCTAAGATTGAAAAAATTGAACAGATTGGTGCAGAACGCATAGCATATCTAACATTTTCAAATTTTGACAATAGATTGGTTCTAATTGTAGAGTTTTTTGGCGAAGGAAATATGCTCCTATGTAATTATAACAAAAAGATTCTTGCATTAATGCATTCAATTGATGTAAGACATAGACAATTACGTGTTGGTCTGGAATATAGGCCACCACCACAAGATGGACTTGACATAATGGAATTAAAAAAAGAAGAATTTAGAAAAATCCTATCAACATCAACGAGTGTTGGGAAAATTATTGGTAGAGGACTTGGATTGCCAAAAAAATATGTTGAAGAGATAATTAGGCTATCATCAGTTGATCGTATGAAACCAAGCAACGAGCTGTTAGAAGACGAGTTTGAGGCAATATTTGATGTGATAAACACAACAATCTCTAATGTAGTTGATGGAAAACATGATCCCGCGATAATCACTGACGCTGATAATTCAGATGTTTTCCCAATTAGATTCTCTGATGATAATACGAAAGCTAGAGAGGTTCCTAGTTTTAATGAAGGTCTTGATATAATTTTCACTGAACAGATTTTACAGAAAGGAAAATCACTATACAGTGAGGAAGCTGAAAAGAGGATTAAAGAATTACAGAACAGACTAGAAGAACAAAAAAATGCAATTACAGTCGTACAGGAAAAGTCAAAGAGTATTGCCGATGTAGCAAATTTACTTTTTTCAATGCAATCAGAGGGAAAATCAAGAATAATTGAATTGGATGTAGCTCAAGTTTTGAAAAACCATAATGCTGAATTAATTAAGGAAAAGGGCATTTCGATTTTAAAGATTAATGATGCAAAAGTAAAGATTAATCTTAATTCTCCACTTCCAAGTATTGCTTCTACGCTTTTTGATGAATCCAAGAAGCAAAAAGGTGCTATAACATCAATTAAAAAACTAATTAAAAAAACAGAGGATCAGCTAGAAAAAACAATTGAGAAAGGTGAGATTGCTAAAGGCTCTATTAGTTTTTCTGATATAAGAAAGAAGAGTTGGTTTGAGCGCTATAGATGGTTCTTTACATCTGATGGCATATTAGCAGTTGGCGGCAGAGATAGCTCGTCAAATTCTGCGCTGGTCAGAAAGCATATAGAAAAAGATGATAAAATTTTCCACGCTGAAATTAATGGTTCGCCATTTTTCATTCTAAAAGATAGAAATGATGTTTTGATGTCACTAAGTCTTGAAGAAACAGCACAAGCCACTGTCTGTTTTAGCCGTGCATGGCAAACATCTGCACATGGATTGAATAGTTTTTGGGTTAAACCAGATCAGATCAAAAGGGCAGCCCCTACAGGACAATCAATGGGAAAGGGTTCGTTTATGATCTATGGAACAAGAAATTTCATAAAAGTATCATCACTAAAACTTGCGATTGGGATTTTCAAAGAGAATGAAGATTATTTGATGGTGTGTGGTCCACCAGAGCCAATTAAGAAAAAATGTTTATGTTATGCAGTAATCGAACCTGGTGGATCTACAATTTCTGATGTTGCAAAAAAAATTAGATCTGAATTTGATAAAACAGATGAAGGATTCAAAAAAATATTTCTAACTGATGATTATGTTAGAGCGTTACCAACTGGTTCAAGTAAAATTACAGAGACCGGTTAGTTGAAGATTTTTTCAGATTTTGTATCAATAATTATATGATTACCATCTTGTATTGAATCAAATTCTTCATTAGTTACTACAATCATTGGAATGTTTGCTAGTGCACAACCAGATGCAACTGTAAGATCTGCTTTTTGGCAAATCATTGCAACAGGAGCTGATTGATGAGATTTTAATGAATAAATGGTATATGCGCCAACACTACTTCCGATTCCATGTGGAAATACAAGTATAGTATTTTTGATTGATTTTTCAAAAATATCATATTTTTTATCACGAATTATGCCTGTTTTTTTATCAACTGCACCAAGAAAGTTAATTGGACTAGTAGTTTTTAGAACGATTCCTTGTGCTTCTCCTTGAACAATTATTTTACTCACTCTGTTTCATCCTCGATAATTTTTGAGAGAGACTTGAGATTCACGCCAACTCCAGTAGAGTTCTTCAAATAATATGCACCTTTAATTGAATTAGTAGTGACAGAATCTGTCTCATTTGTATCAATTAATGGAGTAAGACATGTACAACAGTCGGATAAAATTTCACCGCCTGCTTTTTCAATCTCATTTGTATAATCAAGATTACGTGCTTGGTTTTGTACAGCACGTGAACAAAATATCATACAGCGTTTTTTGAATGATCTTCCTTTAAGCATTTTTGATAAATCAGATAATTCTTCTAATCCAAGCTGTGGACTTCCTAAGGTAATTAGATCACCTTTGTCTGTAGTGTTTAATTCATCAAAAATTTCATTCATCTCTTCTTTTCCAAAGTCAACTTTTTCCCCAGTATTTTCATCAGAATCTGTAAATTGGAATTTTGCACATGTTCCAGAAGTTCCCATACCACCACACATAGCCTTGCAACTACGTCTGTCAGGTTGCGAAACGCCTGAAATATTTACAGATGTATCTCCAACCTTTCCTGCAAAAAATCCAAGCATTCCAAAATCAAGTTCGTTTGGATTGTCCATCTTCATCCTAATAGTCAAAGGAGTTGGTATCTCGTCTTTTCTTAAATCAGAATAAGGTGATTTACCAGTTATTGCACTAGCTAATGCACTAAATGCACTCTCTTTGTTTGTTTTTAGATCACCTAATGAGTTTGCAAAAATTGCAGCATTACTTTCTGCAAATGAAACTTGGGTATTTTTTTCTGGTAAATCAAAAATGTCATACGGTGTACAAGAAAATGTTGGATCAACACCCATTTTGATATAAGAATCGCGAATGCTTGCTTGTTTTCTTACAAATTCTTCGTCTATGTGTTTAAATTCTGAGATATGATCAAAATCAAATCCCATTGGATTTACAGTGGTTTTTACTTTGACTTTAGCATCTTGACTAATTTTTCGTAGGAACTCTTCTCCAGAATCACCAATCGTATTGTAGTTAACGCCTGAGAGGTGCGCCCAACTTATGGGAACCAGTTTTTCAGCGTTCGTTGCCTCGCCTGTGGCTAGAAGAATACGATATGCAGTTTGTAATGTATCACCCTTCTCTCCATTTAATGCAGCCTGCTCTTCTTGTGTTAGTTCCAATAATTATTCAAGTTTCTACAAATATAAGACTTGTACGTAATTTCCACGTATGAAAAGAATTCTTAACGGCATGATAAAAACTATGAATGCAGTAAAACCCCCAAGAATTACTGCGTTACAAGATCTTCATAATGCAGAAGCTCGTGGTCCGTTTAGTATTCTAATTGGAACCATATTATCAGCTAGAGCAAAAGACGAATCAACCAGTAGAATCGTAAAAGATTTGTTCAAAGTCTACAAAAATTCCAAACAGTTGGCAGGTGCTAATGTAAGAGATGTTGAAAAAATTATAAAATCAATTGGGTTCTACCACGTGAAGGCCAAAAGAATTATTGAAGTAGCAAAAATAATTGATTCCAAGTATAAAGGAAAGGTTCCAGATGATTTTGAAAAGTTAGTTAGTTTGCCCGGTGTAGGTAGAAAAACTGCTAACTGTGTTCTAGTTTATGCCTACGAAAAACCTGCTATACCTGTTGACATTCATGTACATAGAATTTCCAACAGATTGGGATTAGTTAAAACAAAACATCCAGAGGAGACTGAATTCGAATTGATGAAAATCACCCCAAAAAAACTTTGGCTGGATATCAATGAAACATTTGTAATGTATGGTCAAAATATTTGCAAGCCAATATCACCAATGTGTAAAGTTTGTCAAATTAAGAGTTCATGCAAATATTACAAAACTAAGAACGCTTCTTAGTAACCAAAAGAACTACAACTATAATTCCTAGACAACCAACTATAATGAATGGAAACATATGGAGTGGTCCTTCTTTAGGGTCGCCAGATAAAATTTCTACATTAAGTTTCCCAGCAACTGTTGCAGGTGGATCTTGACTTCCTTGCATGCCCCATACAGAATATGCCTTAATCTCAAATTCTTCAATATCCAGATTTGATAATACTATTCTTTCACCATTGTTTACAGTTAATCCAGCAGTATCAGAATATGCCAAGATTACTTTACCGCCTGGCAGCCACCCTCGATCTAATTTATCATGCACAACAACATATCCTTCCTTTGGAAGTTGAACTGCAATCCAGAATTTTTTGTCAGGTGGGCTTCCCATACCGATTTCGATGAATTTATCTTCGATTGTTGCATCATGGAGTCTAATAACACCATTGCCGTCTGGATTGCCATAGGTTAATTCGTTAACTAGATTCACCTGCCAACTTACATCATGAATTTCTTCAAATTGTATAATTACTTGATCTCGTGCAGGTTTGTTAAAGTCGTTATAATCAATGTCAATATTTACAAAGGCTAATGTTAGGTTAGATTGTTCCTCAGCAAATGCCGGAATAATCATTATAGAAAGAAAAAATATAACTGGAATTTTATAATTCATCTATTCAACAAATGGTTTATCAAAATCAATAATTACTTTGGCAACTTCAGGTCTTAAGATAAATTCTGATGGTGCTTCTCCATTTTGAATCATCTCTCTTAGTTTTGTACCAGAAATTTGTTCCCTATCATCTGCATCATGTGGACAAACATTAGGATTTGTAAATGTAAGGCATTTTCTGCAGTAGAAGAATGCTGGGAAAAAGATTGGCTCTATTTCAAGTTCAGGATAATCAGCAAATATTTTATGCGCTGCAAATGGATCGTAGAATTTTCCAACTCCAGCATGATCACGTCCTATAATGATGTGTGTGCATCCATAGTTTTGACGCATAATTGCGTGGTGAATTGCCTCTTTTGGTCCTGCATACTTCATTTCAGTATGAAGTGTTGCTAACTGACACTTGTCTTGTGGATAGTAGTTTTCAATCATTGTTTCGTATGCTTTGACAATAATTTCATCTTTAAAGTCGCCAGATTTTTTCTTTCCAATTAATGGATTTACAAATACACCATCACGTGTTGTTATTGCATTTTTTTGTAACATTTCATGCGCAACATGTGGAGGATTTCGTGTTTGGAATGCAACAATTGTTTTCCATCCTGCTTTTTCAAATAACTCTCTTGTTTGTGATGGAGTCATTCTATGTTTTCGAATTTCGGTCTCATTCTGTCTTTGAATATAATCAATTTTTCCTCCTACAAGAAAATCGTTCATAGAGTTAGTCTTTGCGACGCCTGGATGTGACTCATCATTTGTTCCATAAACTCCATTTACAGTAGCCTGTTTATCATAAGAGTAAACGTCTTCTACGTGTAAAATTGCAATTCCGGTTCCTTCTGGGTTTTTGAGTAATACATTACCTGCCTCTTTCATTTTTTTACCAGTATCATCATCAACATCTAAAACGGTTGGCATTGTCCATGCAATTCCATTTGCAAGTCTTCCTTTGGATACTACTGATTCAAAATCTTGTTGATTAAGAAATCCTTCTAGTGGTGAAAATATTCCATCTGCAATATTTTCTACATCGTTAGCTAAATCCGGAGAAATATCAACCGAAAATAGTCCAGATGGATCAGCATCTGTTACTCGATTTACTAGTTTTCCACCATGTGCATTAATCAATATGGTTGCTCTTTGTAGGATTAATTTAATTGTCGTGGTTCATATGAAG
>CAYQPZ010000045.1:0-8394 GCA_964419505.1 uncultured Candidatus Nitrosopelagicus sp.
TTATACAAAAAGAATATCAAAAAGCAAAACATTGTTGTGAAACGAGCTTTTGATTTGTTATCAAAGCGTGTAAAAGCTCTTACAAAGTAGATACGGGTCTAGTGGGATTCGAACCCACGACAGCTGGCTTAAAAGGCCAGTGCGCTACCTGGCTGCGCTATAGACCCCTTGCGTTTCTGCTGTCGTGTATAATTTAGTCTTTTACTAGATTTGTTTTAAAATTGCAAACTTTAAAACTAGCACTTCTATTCTTTGAAAATACTGCCCTTGTAGTATAGCCCGGTCTAGAATTCGGCCCTGTCACGGCTGAGACGCGGGTTCAAATCCCGCCGAGGGCGCCATTTTTTTCTTTTTTAGGTTTATTTTTAGATCGAATCATGAAAAATTTTAGATGTGGCTAATAAATTTAGCCTAGGCTAATTTTTATATACAAAATAATAGCCAGTATGGTGTGGATAATGGTATAAAACCAATTAAGATGCTTTACATTTTATTTGTTATAATTGCAGTTTCAGGTTTGTATTTTGTATTACCTGGTATAACAACTGCAGAAGAAACACCGCAAACATTCCTTACTCACACTGGTTTAGTCATAAAAACTACAGGCGAAGTAATTGATCCTATTGGATATAATGGTGATGCATTAGATTTTGATCCAGAAACATTCATGAAAGATTTTGATTATGGTGAGGTATCAGTATTAGAAGACGGAACCATACTTCGTGAATTCTATATCACTGCAAGAGATGATCAAATCATGGAAGTTTCGCCAGGAGTATTTTACAATGTTTGGACATTTAATGATTCTGTTCCTGGTCCAACCATACGAGCAACAGAAGGTGATTTGGTTAGAATTCATTTTACTAATGAAGGTTCAAAACCACACAGCCTGCATTTTCATGGAATTCATAAAGCTGAGATGGATGGAGTCTTTGAAAGTATTGGAACTGGAGGTAAATTCACTTACGAGTTTTATGCAGAACCTGTTGGTTTGCATCTATATCACTGTCATGTTCATCCAGTTGAAGAACATATTGCACATGGACTTTATGGCGCATACATTGTAGATCCAAAAGAAGAACGTGATTCTGCAGAAGAATTTGTTTTTGTACTAAACGGACTTGATACTGACTTTGATGGTGAAAATAACTTTTATGCTGCAAACACAATTCCATTTTATTACCAACATCATCCAATAGAGATTTCCACCAATCAAAAAATTCGTGCATATGTAGTTAATGTATTAGAGTTTGATGCAGTGAATAATTTCCATTTACATGGAACCTTATTCCATCACTATCCGGCTGGAACAGATACTGTCCCATCTGGATATAATGATATGCTAACAATGTCACAAGGTGATAGGCAAATCTTGGAATTTTCATATAAATATCCTGGATTGTATATGTTTCATGCCCACAATACAGAATTTTCTGAAAAAGGATGGGTTAGTACTTTTCTTGTAAAAGAGAATACTAACAATTTTGATGATCAAGTAGAATATGATGACAGCCTCTAAACCACAAATTGCAATTAGTGCAATTGCACCAATTGTATTATTAGCAATATTGATTGTTTTTCTTTTAGGACCTGCTTCAACATTCTTACAATTTGGCATTGTATTACCAGAGATATCAATTGAAAAAGTTGAATTTATTGGAAATGAGATCCAGGCAACCGTAAGAAATACTGGTCCAATTGACGTTAACGTTGTTGTCGCAGATGTAAATGATCGAATACAGCCTGCAGCGATAGAACCTGACACACATCTTGAAAGATTTGAAACTGCATTAGTTAGGATTCCATTTGATTGGAACGAAGGTCAGCCATACACTGTTGGTCTTACTATTGATGATGGTACTAGATTTGAAAAGCAGATAGATGCAGCTTCTGCTTCATTAGAACCAAACTCTGAGTTGTTTGTATTTCTTGGAATTATTGGATTGCTAATTGGAGTAGTACCAATAATGATCGGCTTACTGTGGTATCCATTTATAAAAAAATTAGGCAAAAATGCATTCAATTTTTTCTTGGCATTTACTATTGGATTGCTATTATTTTTGGGATTAGACGCAATCGAAGAAGCATTTGAGATTTCGAATACACATCTTGCATCAGTCTTTAATGGTGAATTATTGATTGCAACAGTTGTCATATCATCGTTCTTAGGACTATATGTAATTGGAAATATCCTAATCAAACGTTCTGAATTTTCTAAACTATCAAAAGGATTAGCAATATCTTTGATGATAGCAATTGGAATAGGTCTACACAACTTAGGTGAAGGTTTAGCAGTAGGTGCTGCTATTGCATTTGGTGAAGTTGCATTAAGCACATTCTTGATTATTGGATTTGCAATTCATAACACTACAGAGGGTTTAGCAATAGCTGCACCACTCACTAGAACAAAATCAGTTATAGGAAAAATGGTTGGTTTTGGACTGATTGCTGGAATTCCTGCTATATTCGGTACTTGGATTGGCGGATTCTCTTTTTCACCATTTTTCACTATAATATTTCTCTCAATTGGTGCAGGCGCAATATTTCAGGTTGTTTGGTCAATTTTCAAATTTATGAAAGAATCAGATTCTTTTTCAAGTATTTCAATAATTTGTGGAATTGCATCAGGATTAGTTGTGATGTATCTAACAGGTATTTTTATTTGAATTATTTAATTTCCGCAAAAATCTCATCAAGTATTTCCGGTGTTGCAGCTGCAACAAAAGAAAGTCTTGTTTGATAGTCTAGATCAGAATCCAACGGATTCAGATTTTCATCAAGCATCAAACCACCAGCCTCTTTTACTAACAGATATCCTGCAGCAATATCTTGAATTCTAATTTTACCACGTAAATCTATGAAAATATCCATCAAGCCTTGTGCAAAAATTGCCATCTCTAGAGCATTTGCACCAAAATGTCTCGTGTGATTGTGATTTTCAAATACCGGTTGTAGACGTTTCATTAATTCTGGAGATGCACCTGATGTATTAATCCCAACTATTTTGTAAAGTGGTGTTTTTTTCTGCACAGATATTGGTTTCTCATCTAGGAAAGCACCCTTACCTTTTGATGCCCAAAAAATTTCTCCTGTAGAAAGATTAGTGACTGCAGCATCTGTAATAGAACTTAATTTTTCTTCAGTTGCAAATGCAAGTGAACAACAAAAAAATGGAACACCTCTTACTGCATTTGCAGAACCATCAATTGCATCCATTATAATAAACCCTTTTGGATTTGTTGAAAGTTCTACACGACCACACTCTTCGCCCAACACAATACATTCAAAATTAATTTTCTTAAGATAATCCAAGACAGTATTTTCAGCGGTTATGTCAATATTACGCGAGATATCACCACCCGCACCTGTACCAAAATCACCTGCAGCGTCATCAGTTCCAGCCATGTCTTTTACGTTTTCATAAACTAATTGAGAAGCATGAAGAAGTATCTGACTTATTTCCATATAATTGCCAGATTTTGAACATAATTTAAGTGAAGAACAAATTGAAAAAAAATTCCAAGTCTTTTTATGATTCATGGAAGAAGAAAATTTGATTTGGCAGAAAAACAACTTGATGGTTCTGGAGGCTGGATTATAGCAGATATCACAGAGGAACAAGTAAAAAATGCTGATCTTGGTGTAGGCAAATTGTTTATCGCCAAAGTTGAAAAACTTGATTTAGAAAAAATGAAAAAATATTTTTGTAAAAACTGTGATTCTGAATTTGACGATCCACCAAAGATACAAGTAGAAGAAGCAGAAAATGAGGCAATATCAGATGAGCTGATTTTAGTTGAGAGAGGTCAGTATACTTGTCATAAATGCAATGCAATAATTTCCGAATACAGGGTTTTTGCAAAAAATGAATGACTAAAACATAATTTATCAAAATTGAAGGCATAAATAGCAATTTGTAAACTTGAAACTGTGAGTGGAAAAGACGAGTCTGTTTTCAGTAAAGGTGCATTGATGAGCACAAAGGCTGGAAAAAAAGTCATGAAACAAGGATTGTTCAAATCAAAAGGTTACAAGCAATTTAATCATTATAAAGAAGAAACAGAACAAAAATTTCCAGAATTTGCAAAGCGATTTACAAATAATCTACTTGAACAAATTAAATCCGATTCATCACCAAATTCTACTCAGCAAGAATTTGCAGAAGAAGTTGGTTCTACTGAAATTATATTAAATTCATCAGAAATTAATCCGATCCGTGAAAATCTTCAGAATTTTGATGTATTGCATGATAGAGTTTTAAGAATTTTAAATTCAAATTTTGTAAAAATGACATTTCCAGTCTTTAATGCACTTTTTGATGCATCAACAAATTATTTTGATGATAATGAATCATCACTTAAGGAAGATATTGTAGACGGTCATATAATAGCAATTGATCTTAGTGAACCTATGGATAGAATAGTTGACAAGGATGAGGATCTTGATTATCTAGATGATTACAAATTAATGAATCCGTATATTCTGAGATTAGCACGAGAAAAAATTGCAAAGGGCGGAGACGAAGTATTAAAACAATTTGAGCTTGGTTTCAAAGATGCACGTGTAGGGCAATATCTTGATACGAAGCTAAAAGAAAAGCCTACTGAAATTTCTGAAGAAGAATTAGTTGAGAGTTATAAAAAATACCGTTCTGTTATGGGTACTGCAGGGAAAAATATGGCACTTTCAAGGGAGCCACTTGGTGAGATTTTTTATATAGGAATGGCAAAAGCAGCTGAATCTGTTGGATGTGGAAATGAGATTGAAGATACAATTAGAGATAAAGCAGTAAAAATTCCCTCTTGGCCATTGTATTATTCATTATCATCAAATACAGTCCAAGAAGGATTTGAATTGACCATGAAAAAAAGCGAATCGTATCTGCAGGAAGCAAGGAGAGCTATTGACAGTTTACCAGACAAGTTTTCCCATAAGGAGTTTCTTGAGTTTTTATTCCTAACTGTGGAACATTATAATGAATTTTGGTACAAAAAATTACAACAAGAAAATATATGGTCAGATCTATCATCAAATCTTCCAAAGTGATAAACAATGATGTGGTCTGAAAAATATCGTCCACAAAAGTTTATAGATCTTATTGGAAACGAGGATGCACGAAAGTTTTTTGCTAGATGGTTTGAAAAATGGCAGAAAGGAACAAAGCCATTACTTCTAGTTGGTCCTCCAGGAATTGGAAAAACAACATTAGCAAATCTTGCAGGCAAAAATTTTGGTTATGACATGATTAGTCTCAATGCCAGTGATGTGAGAAACAAAAAAAACATTCAAGAAATTCTAGAGCCTCTACTTGGAAACCAAACAGTTCTTGGTAAACCAATGATCTTTGTGGATGAAGTTGATGGGGTTCATGGAAGATCTGATTATGGTGGTGTTGAGGCACTAATCAATATCTTGAAGGAACCAACTGTTCCAATTATTCTTGCAGCAAATAATGATCTTTCAGATAAAATGAAGAAAATAAAAAAAGTTGTCACGACAATTACATTACGTCCACTTCCTCCACGATTATTACGACTTTATCTTAACATGGTTTTAGAAAAGGAAAGTGCACAAATAAATCCTGTTAGATTAATTAAATTAATTTCAGAATCTAATGGTGATATTAGATCTATGCTTAATTCTGCACAAGCACTAGTGACAGGCTTTGAGCCATTAACAGAAAGAACATTTGAATCATTAGATGTAGAGGAAGGTATTAACGCATTCTATAAGGCACAATCAATTGATGAGGCACGAGCAGTTTTATATTCAATGCGTATTGATCCTAGAAAAAAAATTAATGCATTTTATTCTAGCATAATTACAAGCAAAATTTCTAACTTAGAAATGGAAGTTTTTTTACAGACAGTTTCGGAAGCTGATATTCTTTATGGGCGAATAATGAAAACACAAGAATGGAGATTGTTACGATATTTAGACTCAATACTTCTTAGTTTATACAAAAAAGATGTTGCAATTAGATATTCTCAATACAATTTATCATGGCAAGTTCTTAACCGTTTGAGATGGGATGGTTCTAAATTCAAATCACTTGCTGCTAATCTTTCGAAACAATTGCATATTTCATCAAGTACATTTGCAACATTTTATCTTCCATACATATTACTTTGTATGAAAAATAATTCTCTAGAACTGGAATTTGATGATAACTATAATGAACTGATTGAAAAGGAAATTGAATTATTATGAGTTGGCTTAAGATTACAATGAAATTTGATGGTACATGTATTGTCTGTAATGAAAAAGTAAATGCAAACGACATCGGATTATGGTCAAAGGGAATAGGAGTTAAACACGAAAAATGTGCAGAGATAAATGAGCTCAAATGTGTGATTTGTGACAACCCCGCAGGATGTCTCCAATGTGAATTTCATGATAATTGTGATCGTTCCCTAGTCTCACAGTTGTGTATTTGTAAAAAATGCGAGAATCAGGGTAATACGTTTGAACAATATCGATTATCGGTTAAAGATAGGTTTCACTTCTGATTTTAAGTTTAGAGAGTTTTTTTCTAACTTTAAATTAATATACACATGAACGTAGTTTTAATTCTAGGATAATGCATTCTGATAAAATAAATGAGTATCAAAAAAAGCGAAAGGAATCAAAACAGGGTGGTGGTCAAGATAGAATCAAGGCACAGCATGATAAGGGTAAACTTACTGCAAGAGAGAGAGTCTATCTACTATTAGATGAAGGTAGTTTTGTTGAAATTGACGCACTAGCAACACATCACTATCACGATTATGATATGCAGAAAAAGAAATTTTTCACTGATGGTGTAGTAGGAGGATATGGTACAATTCACGGACGTCAAGTCTATGTTTTCGCATATGACTTTACAGTTCTTGGTGGAACACTAAGCCAAATGGGCGCAAAGAAAATTACAAAATTAATGGATCACGCAACTAGAAATGGTTGTCCTATTATTGGTATTGCTGACTCAGGTGGTGCACGAATACAAGAAGGAATTTTAAGTTTGGATGGGTTTGCAGATATATTTTACCACAACGAAGTTGCATCTGGTGTAGTACCACAAATCACTGCAAGTATAGGACCATCTGCAGGAGGAGCAGTTTACTCACCAGCAATGACTGATTTTGTAATTATGGTTGAAAAAGCTGCAACAATGTTTGTTACAGGACCAGATGTTGTGAAAACTGTACTTGGTGAAGAAGTATCATTTGATGAATTAGGTGGAGCAATGACTCATGGAACAAAAAGTGGTGTTGCGCATTTTGTTGCAAAAAATGAATATGACTGTATGGACGTTATTAAGAATCTACTTTCATACATACCTCAAAATAATACTGAAGCACCACCACAGATTGAAACCTCAGACGATCCGAATAGACTTGATCATAATTTGATAAACATGATTCCTGAAGATTCTCTAAAACCATATGATATGAAACCAATTGTTTTATCAATATTAGATGATAACAAATTTTTTGAGGTACACGAACTTTTTGCACAAAATATTATTGTTGGATTTGGAAGAATGAATGGAAAAACTGTAGGAATAGTTGCAAATCAACCAATGTACTTAGCTGGAGCACTTGATATTGATTCATCAAACAAGGCTTCACGCTTTATTAGATTTTGTGACTCTTTTGGAATTCCAATTATTACTTTGGTTGATACTCCAGGTTACATGCCAGGTACTAACCAAGAGCATAATGGAATAATTAGACATGGAAGTAAGCTATTGTTTTCATATTGCGAAGCTACAGTTCCGAAGATTACAATAGTAATCGGAAAAGCATACGGTGGTGCATACATTGCAATGGGAAGTAAAAATCTTAGAACTGACATTAATTACGCATGGCCAACAGCGCAGATTGCTGTGTTAGGCTCGGAAGGAGCAGTGAAAATCATGAATAGAAAGGCGTTGGTAAATGCCGATGATCCTGAGAAATTGAAAAAACAACTAGTAGATGAATTTACTGATAAATTTGCGAATCCATATGTTGCCGCATCACATGGAACCGTTGATACAGTAATAGATCCTGCCGAAACTCGTCCTATGATAATTAAAGCTCTTGAAATGTTAACGAACAAACGTGATAAACAATTACCTAGAAAACATGGTAACATAAACCTGTGATCAAAATGATTGAGAAGGTTTTGATTGCAAACAGGGGAGAAATAGCATTACGTGTCATAAAGACATGCAAAGCACTTGGAATAAAGACTGTAGCAGTATATTCTGATGAAGATAGAAATTCACTTCATGTAAAGAATGCAACAGAAGCATATCATATTGGTGAAGCTGCCCCAGCCAAAAGTTATCTTAATCAAGAAAAAATCCTTGAAGCCATGTTATCTTCTGGTACTGATGCTGTACATCCTGGTTATGGTTTCCTTTCAGAA